>NZ_JBWBWM010000043.1:0-62773 GCF_056174665.1 Bradyrhizobium sp. WYCCWR15520 | reverse complement strand
TCGTGCCAAACTGTGCGGCGGTGGGCGTGTCTACGGTCGATGCTTGCATCTGACTCTCCGATGGTTCGAGTGTGGAAACCCAAACCTACCGGAGAGGGCACGCTCACCGCCCCATGGAATCTACGATCTGCTTCTACCCAAATCGGATACGGCAAAATGATCGAAACAAGTTTAATGTTGCCCTTCATCGGTGCGAAGGGACGGCGTATCTATTCTTAAGAGCATTGTTGGCGAGGTCCGATAACGGCGAGAGAGCGATGTCCTTGAGGTCCGTTACCGAAAAGGTTGATAGTATTGTCTTCGGCGCTGTTGCAGTTATTTGCCTGTTGATCTGGGCGATTCTCGGCTTTCCTCTCGTCATTGAGATAGCAACGACGGCAGTGTCTGTGGTCGTCATTTATTTCTTCTCGCGATGGATGGAGTCTCGGCATTGACGAAAGACGCTGCATTCATCCCTGCAAGCATCCTTGCCCACCCTACATCTTTTCGGACGGCACCGCCGCATACGCGGCGGCAGTCGCCCGCGCTCGGATTTCGGCGATCTTGCGCTTGAGCTCGGACTGCCGCGGGTCGGGCAGCGCGGCGGCGCGCGCCTCGATCACCGCGCCGGCAAGGTCTGACAGCGCCAGCACGCCGTCGAAGGTCGGCTTGGCAAGCCCGTCGATGATCGCGTGCCAGTCCGCCATGCCCTGCCGGTAGACGTCGCCATATCCGACGATCATGGTTGCGGTGTGGATGATCGCCGGCGCCGCCTGCGGCTGCTTGGTCAGGGCGCGGTCGATCATGTGCAGCCAGCGCTCGACCCAGACCCGTTCCTTGGCATAGCGCACCGAAAACAGGCGCCACCGCCGCAGCCCCGCCTCCATCTTGAGGCGGCGAATGCCGAAGCGACTTTTCGTTGAGAAACGGATGGAGACGCGCTTGTCCTTCAAACCCAGCCATTCGAGCGCATCGAGGATGTACTCGGCGATCACGGCCGGCAGCGCGCCGATCAACTCTTCAACGGAGAATTTTCTGACGTCGACGGAGCCAGCCCATCCATCCGGCCGGCCGTGCAGTTCGGCGAGCTTGAGCTGCGCGATCCGGATCGGATCCTGATAACTCATGCGCACCGCCATCAGCCGCGCGATCTCGCCAAGCATCGCGTCATCGACGCCCTGCTTGCCGATGAACCGCCGCAGCCGGTCGACATAGAGATGGGCGTAGCTCGGACCCTGATAATCGATCAGAAGATGGATGCCCTCGCTCGCCACCGCCATCACCGGCTCCGGCAGCCCCTCTGGCAGGAACGGCGGCGTTTCGTCATCGTCGCCGATGACATCGGCGAACAGATAACGCAACGACGACAGGATACCGCGGTCTGTCACTCTCCCAGCTCCGGCCTCTACGCAGGCTTCGGCGCAGCGGCGGACGCTGTTTGCTGGTTCAACTGCTGCTGCAGCGTCTCGAGGTTCTGAAACAGCCTGGCGCTGGAAAGGCGAAGGAAGTAAAAGCCGAAAGCCGGATTCTGCACGTAGAGCTCCTCGACCTTGGTGTAGCTGACGCTGAGGACGAGCCCGGACTCAACGCATTCCAGGGTCTGGGTTCGCGTATTCGACGGCGACAGCATGCCGAGCTCACCGACGATAGCGCCAACCGGCAGCACGATGCCTGATTCGACCAGCTTGAACCGGCCGCTGACGATATAGAGCATGTCCTCAGCCTTCTCGTCCTTGTAGAACAGAATCTCGCCGGCCGCGCATTGGCGCTCGGTCATGAACGGCTTCAGCCATTCCATCGAGAGATCGCTGTTGACGGATTTCTTCACGTCGCGCACCAGCTGCAGCATCTGGTGCAGGCGATAGGAATTGACCAGCAGCATGATCAGCTGCACCACCATGACCAGGTAATTACGGGCCGGGATTGCGGTGATGATCAGGATGACGTTGGCGAGAATGCCGAAGACCCGCAACGGGATCATGGTCTTCATCGTCGTGGTGGCAACCACGAAAATCGTGGCGAACAGCGCGCCGGCCGTTCCCGCGTGTTGTGCCAGATGAGACGTATCCATTGGAGGCCAACCAATTGCTTAAGGGAGTGAATTTTTTCGCGATTCTGCTGCGCCGCCGCCATCGTAACGGCGCGGAGCCCTGTTGGTATACGAGGAAAAAGCGACGTTTTGTCGGGATTCTCACTATTCCCGGGTAAAATTCGCCTTCCTCAAGCCGCGGGCCGCGGCTAGCCGGCCCTCGCGCCGCGGGTGCAGCCGCCGTCATTGACGGCCTCCCTGCAGGCGGGCACCTTGCAACCTATTGGTCACGCTGCGACCTGACCGTTACCCGGCTTTCATTGCACGCATCAGGTCCTCCTCATCCGATGTCCAAGCGGCTCGTTCTCTCGGCACTGGCTCAGTTCACCGCCAAGACGGCCGCTGCTCGACGTGCTCGTGATCTTCCTGATGCCGGTATTTCTGGCTTCCATTGCCGAATGCTTCCTGGAACGCGACATTCCGCCGGCGACCGTCGGCAGCGTGCCGGCGGCGCTGTGGTGGGCGGTGGTGACAATGACGACCGAAACAATGGAGAGAACGATGTCCGACGGAGCTGAAGCGGCGAGCGGGCCTATCCTCGAAATCAACAGCGCTCGCGCCACCGTCCGCCTCAACCGGCCGCAACACCGCAACCGGCTGCAGAGCGAGGATCTCGGCGACCTCTTGAAACTGTTCGACCGGATCGAGGCCGATCCTGCGATCCGCGTGATGGTGCTGACCGGCACCGGCCTCGCCTTCAGCTCCGGCTACGATCTCAATTCGGTGGCTGATCGCGCGACCAGCGAGAGCGAACAGCCGAGCGCGGGATCCGCGTTCGAGGTCGTCGTCAACCGGCTGGAAGACCTCGGCGTGCCGACGATCTGCCGGCTCAATGGCGGCGTCTATGGCGGCTCGACCGATCTGGCGCTGGCCTGCGATTTCCGCATCGGCGTCGATACCGCCGAGATGTTCATGCCGGCGGCGCGGTTCGGACTGCATTATTACAAGAGCGGCATCGAACGCTACGTATCGCGGCTCGGCGTCGACAACGCAAAAATGCTGTTTCTCACCGCGCAGAAAATCACCGCACCGGAAATGCTGCGGATCGGCTACCTCACTGCCATGGTACCGGCGGAAAGGCTGGACGAGGAAGTGGACAAGCTCGCTACCATCCTGGCCGGCAACGCGCCGCTGGCGATGGCCGGCATGAAGCGCGCCATCAACGAATTCGCGCGCGGCAAGCTCGACGAGGAAGCCGCCAACTTGCGCCACCGCGAGAGCATGCGCGGCGAAGAGATCAGGGAAGGCGTCAAGGCGTTGGCGGAAAAGCGGCCGCCGAAGTTCTGAGAGGCTTAAGCCCGCTTGGTCCGCATCGCCCGGACCTGCTTGATCTCGGGATCGCGCGCCAGGGCCTGATAGCGCTGGCTGTCGACGGCATAGATCGCAACCCGCCCTTCGGCATCGGCATGCACGCCCCAGCCGAAGCGCTTGCCGAGCCCCGATGCCCTCAGGCACGCCTGCCCCCTGGAGAAGAATTCGTCGCGGGCGAGGCTTCTCTCCTTCTTCGTCGCCTTCGCGCCGAGCTGCCGGCCGGGAGCGGAGGTCGCGAACACCACGTCATCAGAGGTGTATTTGTAGGGCGCCTCCGCGATCATCTGGTACTGAAGGCCGGCCACAGTCGGATTCCCCGCACGCGCCGGCGGCGCTTCGCCGGTGCGCGCGGGACAATCTTCCGCGACCTGGATGAAGGTGTCGAAGCAGTTGGTCGTGTGCACTGACTTTGTCATCCAGGAACCCAAGTCTCTTGATGCCACTCACCCGCCGCAGGCTGCGGCATGCTGTGCCGCCATCTCATCGTCGGCCGCGCTGATCCGCTGGAACGCGGGCCGCGAGGTGATGCGCTCGGCATAGGCCTTGAATACGTCGTTTCCGGGCACCAGGCCAAACATCATCGTCCAACTGAACGCCACGCCCCAGAGGATGTCGGCGGCCGTCATGCGGTCCCCGAGCAGATAAGGTCCCTTCGAAAGCTGCGCCTCCAATACACCAAGCATGGAGTCGTAATCTGAATAGGGTGATTGCGTCACGGGCGCCGGTTCGCGCTTCATGAACCTGTCGATCACAGCCGGCTCGAAGGACGAACCATAATAGGCGATCCAGCGCAGATACGGGCCGCGCCGGGGATCATCGAGCGCAGGCGTCAGCCCTGCCTTCGGAAACAGGTCGGCGAGATAGGTGTAGATGGCGACCTGTTCGGTCACCAGCGCGTCGCCATGGCGAATCGCCGGCACCTTGCCCAGCGGATTAATGGCGAGATAGGCCGGCTGGCGCTGCTCGCCCGCCTTCATGTTCAGGACATGGAGATCGTAAGGCGCGCCCAGTTCCTCCAGCAGCACCCGCGTGCCCGTGGCGCGGCTCTGCGGCGAATAATACAGCGTGATGCGGTTCTCAGCGGTCATTGAAGTCTCCTTTGAAGCCGACGGGCAACGGGCCTTCTATGCCGGACCATACCTGACATCCTGTGTCAGGTATGGTTTAAGGGGGCATGCGCGCGAGCCGGCTGCTTTCGATCCTGACCACCCTGCAGGCGCGGGGACAGATCACCGCGCCCGAACTCGCTGAAGCTTGCGAGGTTTCGGTGCGCACCATCTATCGCGACATCGATGCGCTGGCCGCCGCCGGCGTTCCGGTTTATGCCGAGCGCGGCGCGGAAGGCGGCTATCGCCTGCTCGACGGCTATCGCGTGCGGCTGAACGGATTGTCGCAAGCGGAGGCCGAGGCGCTGTTCATGACGGGACTGCCGGGCCCCGCGGCCGCGCTCGGTCTCGATGCTGCGATGATGGCGGCGCAGACCAAGCTGATGGCGGCGCTGCCCGAAAATCTGCGTCCGAACGCCGGGCGGATGCAGGAGCGCTTCCATCTCGATACCCCCGGCTGGTTCGGCGAAGCCGAGCAGCCAAAACATCTGCGCGCCATTGCCGCTGCGCTGCTGCGCGAGAGCCTGATCGAAATCCGCTACCAGAGCTGGCGGGCGGAGAAGCGCCGCCGCGTCGCGCCGCTCGGTCTCGTGCTCAAGGGCGGAAGCTGGTATCTCGCAGGCCAGGTCGACGGCAGCGTGCGCACCTATCGCGTAGCGCGCGTGCTCGATTGCAATGTGCTGGACGAAGGTTTCGTCCGGCCCGCCGATTTCGATCTCGCCGCCTATTGGCAGGCAGCGACGCTGCGGCTCGAAGCCGAGATGCATCCGAACGCCGCCACCGTGCGCCTGTCACCGTTCGGCGTCAAGCTGCTCAACGCCTTGAGCCAGCCTTACGTGCGGACGCGCACCCGTATCGAGGAGACGGCCGATGCAGACGGCTGGCGCATCGCCATCGTGCCGATCGGGAAAACGGTGTGGCATGCCGCCGCTGAACTGCTGCGTCTCGGCGCGGAGGCCGAGGTGCTGGCGCCGGCGGAGCTGCGCGACAAGATGGCCGAGCAGACGCAGGCCATGGCCGCGCGCTACCGGCCAGCGCCGGTCGAATATCCGGATAGAGAAAATTTACGAAGATCCCGTCCCGCGAAACATTCCTGAAACACGATTCTTCGCTTCGCGCATGAACGCAAGCCGTTGCCGGCCCGACTGATGGGCAGGGACGCAACAACGGCCTCGTGCCAAAGAATTGGAGAAATTGAGTATGTTTCGCAAGATTACCCTCGGACTGATTGCCGCCGCCTCCCTCACCTTTGCCGCTGCCACGCCCGCCTCCGCCGGCGGCTTCTATCACGGCCATCACTGGGGTCATGGTTATGGTTGGGGTCCCGCCATTGGCGTCGGCTTCGGCGGCGTCTATGTCGACACCGGTCTGAACGGCTGCCTGCGGCAGCGCTGGGTGGAAACCCGCCGTGGCATGCGCCTGCGCACCGTGAACGTCTGCGCCTACTGATCGAACAGCGTCAGTCAAGAAAGATCCCGGCCGCGGTACGCGACCGGGGTTTTTCCGCGCGCCTGATGCGTTGACCCCTGGCCGCTGCGGCCATATTGTAGCGCCTGCGGTGCAAGCCGCTCCCGGGCCCGCGGGAAGGGTTGAACCCACTTGCAGCTTTCGAGCGACATCTAGAGCCTTTGTGCAGCCGGTATTGCGGGCCGTCGGCGATGTCATGCACGGAGGTGTCTGATGGACCGGTCTTTCGATCGACTGAATCTCGATCATCTGAAGAAGCAAGCCAAGCAACTGATCCGCCTCTATCGAAGCCGCGATCCGGCTGCGATGGCGCGGCTGCGCAGCGCACTGCCAGTGGCGGCCGGCCGCAGCGACAACGATATTGCTTCCCTCGAACTTCGCCTGCACGACGCGCAATCATGCATTGCGCGCGAACACGGCTTTGTGTCCTGGCCCGACCTGAAGCAATACGTCGAAGTGCAGATGGCGGCGCGTGACACGCGCGACGCCCGCGTCTTGCACTGGGCGCAGCTCGTCTATTCCGGAGACGTCAGCGGCACGGTCAGCCGCGCCAATCCGCGCGTTGCGCTGCGTATCCTGGCTGACGATCCCGAACTCGTCGCTGATGATCCCTGGCTCGCCTGCGCGATCGGCGACGAAGGTGCGCTGCGGCGGGCGACAGAGTCCGATCCGGCATGGGTCAAGCTTTCAGGTGGGCCGCTGCGATTGCCGCCGCTGTTCGCGGTCGCGCATTCGAGCCTGTTGCGCGTGGAAGAATTTCGCCAGCGCCTGCACGCCAGCGCGCGATTGCTGATCGCTGATGGCGCCGATGTCAATCAGCACATCCACAGCCGCTGGCCACCGGGTTCGCTGGCCGAGCCAGACCAGAGCTGCCCGCTCTCGACACTCTACGGCGCGGCCGGAAGCAACCATGATCCGGTGCTGACCAAATTGCTGCTCGATGCCGGCGCCAATCCCAATGACGGCGAGTCGTTTTATCACTCACTGGAGAATTTGGCCTGCACGCGCCTGCTGCTGCAGCACGGCGCGCGCATTGCCGAGAGCAATGCGATCTACCGGTCGATCGATCTCGAGGACGAGGCCGCGCTAAAGCTGCTGCTGCAGCATGGCGGCGATTCCGAACGAGCCGGCGCGGAATGCGCCGCTGACCGATTGGGGCTCGCCGCTGTCATGGGCGATCTACCGGCGGCGGCCGCGTCACGTGAGGGCGCTGCTCGAAGCGGGCGCCGACCCGTTGCGGCCGACCGCTGCCGGCATCAGTCCCTACCGGCTGGCGCTGCAGTTCGGGCTCTCCGATGCCGCGGCGCTGCTGCGCGGACCAGCCGGCGAGCCTGATATCTCCGACGACGAACGCTTCGTCGCCGCATGTGCGCGCGGCGACGAAGCCGAGGCACGCGCGATTCAAGCCCGGCGGCCCGATTTGCCGGCCTCACTGTCACCGGCACAATTGCGATTGCTGCCCGACATGGCCGCGGCCGGTGCCGATGACGTCGTTAAGCTGATGATCCGACTGGGTTGGCCGATCGCCGTGCGCGGCGGCGACTGGGATGCCTCCGCGCTCAATCAGGCGGTATTCCGCGGCGACGCCGGCCTGACGCGTTTTCTGCTCGAAAACGGGGCTGAATGGACCGAGCGGCATGGCTACGGCGACAACGCCCGCGGCTCGCTGTCATGGGCATCCCTCAACGAGCCGGTCGAGGGCGGCGACTGGGTCGGCTGCGCACGCGCCCTGCGCGACCACGGCATGCCCGGTGCAATTGCGCTTCCCGGCGATTCCGAACACGAGATGGTCGCGCGCGTACGAAGGCAGTTCTCCGACGACGTCGCTGAGGAATTGCTGGGTTAGTCGACGAACGTCACAGTGTCCGCCACACTCGCCCGCGAGGTGCGGTAGCTGTTGACCTTGTGCGAATGGTCGGCGAAGCCGAAGGAGATGCCGCAGACCACCTTGCGATCGTCGGCCAGCTTGAAGTGACGCCGGATCAGCCCGGAGTGCCGCGCCAACGCCGCCTGCGGTATAGTGCCGAGGCCGAGCGCCTGCGCGGCCAGCATGAAATTAGAGACATAGGCGCCGCAATCGACCGCGCCGTAGATGCCGAGCGGTTCGTCGGTATGGATGATGGCGACATGCGGCGCGCCGAAGAAATTGTAGTTCTCCAGCGCCTGCTTGGCATAGCCCATCTTGTCGCCGCGCGGGATGCCCAGCGTGTTGTAGAGCTGAAAACCGCTCTCGCGGCGGCGCTCGAGATAGACGCCGAGATATTCGCGCGGCGGCGTGAAATCATGGTCGTCCTTGGCGCCGGATGCAGCTTCGGCATAGATCGCCTTGCGAAACGCCTCCTTGGCCTCGCCGCTCGCGATCAGCACCTGCCAGGGCTGGCTGTTGCACCAGGAGGCCGTGCGCTGCGCCACGTTAAGAATGTGTTCGATAGTCTCGCGCGGCACCTCCTGCGGCAGGAACGCGCGCACGGAGTAACGCTCGTTCAGCAGCTCTTCCAGCACGCCGATGCGATCTGCACTCGCATAGCGTGCCTTCGGTGTCTTTGCGTCCATGATCATCGCCCCTTGGTCGGGATCTTGTTGAACGGTACATCCTTGTCGACCCTGATATCGCCGGGCAGGCCGAGCACGCGCTCGGCGATGATGTTGCGCAAAATCTCGTCGGTACCGCCGGCGATGCGCATCGACGGTGAAGACAACAGCATCTGCTGGAACTGGCCGTGAACCATTTCCTCATCCGTGCCGGTCAGCGCACCGGCCGCGCCCTGCAGCTCCATCGCGTACGCCGCGATGTCCTGCAGCATCGAACCGGAGACCAGCTTGCCGATGGAGTTTTCCGGGCCGGGGCGCTCGCCCTTCGACAACGAGGAGATCGCGCGGTAGCTGGTGTATTTCAGCCCGCTCGACTTCACCGCCCAACTCGCGAGCTTGGAGCGCACCGCGGGATCGTCGATCGCGAGCCCATCCTCCAGCATCAGGTTCGAGCAGAATTCGAACATCTCGGGGACGCCGGTCGCGAGCCGCGAGCCGATCGACATGCGCTCGTTCATCAGCGTGGTCAGCGACACGTTCCAGCCGTCACCGACGGCGCCGAGGCGCTGGCTGTCCGGAATCACCACATCGGTGAAATAGACCTCGTTGAACTCCTGCATGCCGTTGGCCTGCTTGATCGGCCGCACCTCGACGCCCTTGCTCTTCATGTCGAGGAAGAACATCGTTAGGCCCTTGTGCTTGGGCACATTGGGATCGGTGCGCGTGATCAGAAGGCCGTAGTCGGAATAATGCGCGCCCGAGGTCCAGATCTTCTGGCCGTTGACGATCCAGTTGTCGCCTTTCTTCTCCGCGCGCGTGCGCAAGCCTGCAACGTCGGAGCCGCCGGCGGGCTCGGAGAAGAGCTGGCACCAGATATGTTCGCCGGAGGCGAGCTTCGGCAGATAGTGGCGCTTGTGCTCCTCGCTGCCGAACGCCATTACGGTCGGGCCGCACATGCCCTCGCCGATCTGGAACGGCTGCGTCAGCTTGCCGTAGACGCCCTCTTCCTGCTGCCAGATCACCTTCTCGATCGGGGTGGCGCCGCGGCCGCCATATTCCTTCGGCCAGTGCAGGCAGGCCCAGCCGCCTTCGGCCTTCTTCTTCTGCCAGGCCTTGCCGACGTCGACGATTTCTTCCTTCTCCAGCCGGATGCGGCCGAGCGAGGATTTTGAAAGCTCCGCCTCATATTGCTTGGGCGCGTTGGCCTCGATCCATTTGCGGGCGAGGCTACGGAATTCGGCTTCCTGCGGCGTATCGTCGAAGTTCATTAGCGGCTTCCTTTTTTGCTTGTCATTCCGGGGCGTGCGCGGAACGCGCATGAACCCGGAATCTCGATCGATAACTTCTGGATTCCGGGTTCGCGCTGACGCGCGCCCCGGAATGACGAAACTACGTCCTTCCCTTGGTCGGGATCTGGTTGAACGGCACATCCTTGTCGACCCTGATGTCACCGGGCAAACCAAGCACGCGCTCGGCGATGATGTTGCGCATGATCTCGTCGGTGCCGCCCTCGACGCGGGTGCCCGGCGCGCGCAGCAGCATCGCCTGGAATTTGCCGGCGACTTCGGCGTCATCAGGTCCGCTCAGCACGCCGGCGGCGCCCTGCAGGTCCAGCGCATACATCGCGACCTCCTGCACCATCGATCCCGCGACCAACTTGCCGATGGAATTTTCCGGCCCCGGACGCTCGCCTTTCGACAGCGCAGAGATCGCGCGCATGCTGGTGTATCGGAGCCCGCTCGCCTTCACCGCATAGTTCGCCAACCTTGAACGGACGTTGCGATCCTCGATCGCGGGGCCATCCTCCAGCATCAGGTTGTTGCAGAAGTCGAACAATTCCGGGAAGCCGGTCGCAACGCCCGCGCCGATCGACATGCGTTCGTTCATCAGCGTCGTCAGCGACACATTCCAGCCGTCATTGACGGCGCCCAGTCGCTGCGAATCCGGAATCTTGACGTCGGTAAAGTAGACCTCGTTGAAGTCGGACTGACCGCTGGCCTGCTTGATCGGCCGCACCTCGACGCCCGGGCTCTTCATGTCCAGGAAGAACATGGTGAGGCCCTTGTGCTTAGGCACGGTCGGATCGGTGCGGGTGAGCAGGATGCCGTAATCGGAATAGTGCGCGCCCGAGGTCCAGATCTTCTGGCCGTTGATGATCCAGTCGTCGCCCTTCTTCTCGGCTCGGGTGCGCAGCCCCGCGACGTCGGAGCCGCCGGCGGGTTCGGAGAACAGTTGACACCAGACCTTTTCGCCTGACGCCAGCGGCGGCAGGTATTTCCGCTTCTGCTCCTCACCGGCGAACGCCATCATGGTCGGCCCGCACATGCCGTGACCGATGATGAACATGCCGCTCAATTTGCCGAACGGGCCCTCCTCCTGCTGCCAGATCACGCGCTCGATCGGCGAGGCGCCGCGGCCGCCATATTCCTTGGGCCAGTGCGGGCAGGCCCAACCGGCGTCGGCCTTCTTCTTCTGCCAGGCCTTTGCGACCTCGAGAATATTGGCGCCCTTGAGCACGGTGCGGCCGAGCGAGGACTTTCGAAGTTCTTCCTCATATTGCTTCGGCGCGTTGGCTGATATCCACGCCTTGGCCTCGGCTCGGAATGCGGCTTCCTGCGGGGTGTCGTCGAAGTTCATGGCGCTTCTCTTTCTGTCATTCCGGGGCACGCGAAGCGTGAACCCGGAATCTCGATCCAAACCTCTGGATTCCGGGTTCGATGCTTCGCATCGCCCCGGAATGACGTTCACAAACTCACGCCGCGTTCTTCTTGCGCATGCGGTCGATCAACTGGTCTTCCCAGTACGACAGGCTGCCGAGCGTCAGCGCTGTCGCGTTGGCGCGGCGGTAGTACATGTGACAGTCGAACTCCCAGGTGAAACCCATGCCGCCGTGAACCTGGATGTTGTTCTTGGAGCAGTGCTGGAACGCCTGCGTCGCGCTGATGCGCGCGGCAGCGGCTGCTTCCGGCAATTCCGACGCGTTTGTCGAGAGCGCCCAGGCGCCGTAATAGCAATTCGAGCGCGCCAGCGTCGCCGAGACATACATGTCGGCGAGGATATGTTTTACGGCCTGGAACGAGCCGATCGGCCGGCCGAAGGCGATGCGGTCAAGCGCATAGTCGCGGCCCATTTCGAGCGCGCGGTCGGAACCGCCGACCTGCTCGAACGCCATCAGCACCGCGGCACGGTCGAGCACCTGGGTCAAAATGCTCCAGCCTTCGCCGGCAGCTCCAAGCGGATCGGCCTTGGCATTCTTGAAGGTGAGTTCGGCCTGCCCCCGGGTCGGATCGACATTGGTCAGTGCCTTGGCTTCGACGCCGCCGGCCTTCAGGTCGACCAGGAACAGCGAGATATCGGCGTCACGCCCGGTCGAACCGGTGCGCGCGGCGACGACGGCAAAATCAGCAATCGCGCCATCCGGCACCGGCTTCTTCACGCCGTTCAGCGTGCCCCCGGAGGCCTGCAGCTTGATCGCCTTCGGCGACGGATTGCCCTTGCCCTCGAACAGCGCCAGCGTGCCGATCGCGTCACCCGACGCAATCCTCGGCAGCCATTTTTGCTTCTGCGCATCCGAGCCTGCGAGCAGCAGCGCCTCGGCGGCGAGGTACACCGTGGAGGAGAACGGCACCGGCGCATTGGCGCGGCCCATTTCTTCCGCGATCACGCAGAGCTCGAGATGGCCGGCGCCCGCGCCGCCGAACTCTTCCGGGATCGCGACGCCGAGGAAGCCCATCTCGGCGAGGCCCTTCCACAGCGCCTTGTCATAGGTCGCCTTGCCGTCCAGCACCTCGCGCACGGCTTTCGGCGGGCACTGTTCGGTGAGGAATTTCCTCGCCGCGTCGCGCATCTGTTTTTGGTCGTCGGAGAAATCGAAGTTCATGGCGGCTTACCTTCTTGGCTTGCTGTTATTGTTTGCCGTCATTCCGGGGCGATGCGAAGCATCGAACCCGGAATCTCGAGATTCCGGGTCTGGTCCTTCGGACCATCCCGGAATGACGGAGGGAGAGAGCGTCGTCTTCATTGCAGCACAATCACGTCGTCTCCCGGCTTCTCGGCGTAAAGCTTCTCCACCAGCGCGGCGCGGCGCTCGAGGCCGGCGCGCTGGTTGATGTAGCCCTTGTCGGTGAGTTCATTGCCGTCGATCGAGGGCGGCTCGGCCATCAGCATGGCGCGCGCGATCCGCATGCTGCTGCCGGTGGCGGAGGCGTTATGCGCTTCCAGCCCGCGCTTCAGGCAGGCGATCACCTCGGGATGCCTGATGACATCTTCAAACGTCGCATCGGGATTGCCTATTATCTGCCGGCAGGCGTGCAGATTGGGCCAGGCCAGCAAGCCGATGAAGGCGCGGTCCTGACCGGCGACCAGCGCGTCGTGCACGACCGGCGTCGCAGCGGCGATCGCATCGGTGCGGAGCGAGCCGACGTGCACAAACGTGCCGGTCGTCAGCTTGAAATCCTCGACGACGCGACCGGCGAAGATAATGCCCTGCAGCGGATCATTGTCATCGACGAACACGCCGGCATCGCCGATGCAATAATAGCCTTCCTCGTCGAACATCTTCTTCGTCAGATCGGGCTGGCCGAAATAACCCGGCGTGACATTGATGCCGCGCAGGCGCAGTTCGTATTTGGAGCCACACGGCACCAGCTTCAGTTCGACGCCGGGGAACGGCAGGCCGATCAGGCCGACGCGCTCGGTGTCCCAATAGGTGCCGGTCGAGGTCGGCGCGGTCTCGGTCGAGCCCCAGCCCGTATAGAACACGATGCGCTCGCCGGTGGTCTTCACCGCCAGCGCCTGCATGCGGTCGTAGAGATCATCAGGCAGCCGCGCGCCGCCATAGGCCATGATGGAGAGGTTTTTGAAGAAGCTGCGGCACAGCGCGTCGTCCTTTTCCATCGCCGCCGCCAAAGCCGCGTAGCCGGCCGGCACGTTGGCGTAATAGGTCGGCGACACCTCGCGCAGATTCCTGATGGTCTCCTCCAACTGGCCGGGCATCGGCCGGCCGTCATCGATATAGAGCGTGCCGCCATCGACCAGGATCGGATGGAACGCGGCATTGCCGCCCATGGTGTGGTTCCACGGCATCCAGTCGAGTACGGTCGCGACAGGCCCATTCGGATCGCGCGGGCGCACCTGCATCATCATCGCCGCATTGGCGCACATCATCTCCTGGGTGTTGATGACGGCCTTCGGCATGCCCGTCGAGCCGGAGGTGAACAGCAGCTTGCCGACGGTTTTTGGCGTGATCTTCGCAATCGATCCCTCGACCGCGTCCGTTACCGGTGTTGCCGCAAGATCGGCAAAGGACACGCTCTTGATGCCTTCGCAGGGCCGCAAGACGTGCACGACGGTGACCCCGGTGAGATCGAGCGCCTTCAAGGCCTTCTCGAAGGTCGGGCCGTCCTGCACCATCACGACCGCGGGCTTGATCAGATTGAAGAGATATTTGAGCTTGAGATGATCCTGGCTCATCAGCGAATAGGCCGGCGACACCGGCGCCGCGGGAGCGCGCGCCTGCATCGCGGCCTGCGTCATCAGCGCGTGCTCGATGGAGTTGCCGGAGAGGATCGCGACGGGGCGGCCTTCGCCGAGGCCGAGATTGAGTAGCCCTTGCGTCAATCCGTCGACGATGCGCTTGGCTTCGCCGTAGGAGACCTTTCGCCATTGCCGGTCGGCGCCGCCGCGCTGCGCCAGCCAGATGCGCTCGGGAGCCTGTCTCGCCCACTTCGCGAGCGACGCCGGAATGTGTGTCTCATAAGGCTGCAGCGGAATGCGCGACTTCAGGATGATGACGCCGTCAGCGCGACGCTCGACCGCGATGTCGCGCGGCAGCCACTCGACCTTGCGGAAGGCCGGCTTTGTCAGCGCCTTCGCTGCACTTCCACCCATTTTGCGTCTCCCGGAATTCCTGTCCTTTGCGGATCTTGTCGTCATCGCCTGATATAGACAGGCTTTCGTTTCTCAAGGAAGGCCCTGATGCCTTCGTTGAAATCTTCGGAACGGCTGCACAACACCTGATTGCGGTCTTCCATCGCGATCACGGCTTCGATCGAGCCGGCATCGACGCTCATGTTGAGGCATTCCTTCGACAACCGCAGGCCCACCGGCGAAGCCGTCATCATCGCATCGACGTAAGGTTCGGCCGCGGCATCAAGCCCGCCTTCCTCGACGACTTCCGAGACGAGGCCAACTGCAAGCGCGCGCTCGGCGCCAATGAAGCGGCCGGTCAGGATCAGTTCCGAAGCGACCGACACACCGACCAGGCGCGGCAGGAAATAGGAAGTGCCGATATCGCAGCCGCCGAGGCCGAGCTTGATGAAGGCGCAGTTCATCCGCGCCGATTTTGTCGCGATGCGGATATCGGCGGCGAGCGCCAGCGCAAAGCCGCCGCCGGCTGCCGCGCCCTGGATCAGCGCGATGATCGGCTGCGGGCAGCGCCGCATCAGCATCACGATGTCGGCAATGCGGCGCTGCGAGTCCAATGACTCGGTCACTCCGGGCGGCTCCTGTTGGCCAGCGCGGCGCTTCATGGCGTGTTTCAGATCAAGCCCGGCGCAGAACGACGCGCCGGCGCCTTTCAGCACCACGACACGGGTCGAGCGATTGCGTTGCAGGCCTTCGAAATAGGTATTGAGCGCATCGATCAGCGAGGGATCGAGCGCGTTGAGACTATCAGGGCGATTGAGCGTGACCCAATCGACCCCGTCATGATGTGCGATCAGCAGCGGTTGAGTCACGAGGCGCTCCCTGCATCCGCGGACTGCGGCGCTCATTGCTGCGCCCTCTCCCCTTGTGGGAGAGGGCTACACCGGCATTTGCCGTGCATTCAATGCGGTGAGGGGTTGCCAGCCGGAGAGAACCCCTCATCCGGCGCGGACTACGTCCGCGCCACCTCTCCCACAAGGGAAGAAGGAAGAAGCGCAAGGCGCCTTACCGCGGCGCCATGCGGATGGCGCCGTCGAGGCGGATGGTCTCGCCGTTGAGCATCGGGTTCTCGACGATGTGAACCGCGAGGTTGCCGTACTCGGAGGCATCGCCGAGGCGGGCCGGATGCGGCACCTGCGCGCCGAGGCTCTTGCGGGCCTCTTCGTTCAGGCCCATCAGGAGCGGCGTCAGGAACAGGCCGGGCGCGATGGTGTTGACGCGGATCTTGAGGCTGGCGAGATCACGCGCGGCCGGCAGCGTAAGACCGACAACGCCGCCCTTCGATGCCGAATAGGCGATCTGGCCGATCTGCCCTTCATAAGCGGCGACGGAGGCGGTGTTGATGGCAACGCCGCGCTCCTCGCCGATCGGCGGCGCGGTCGCGAGTCGCTCGGCGAATAGCCGCAGCACGTTGAAGGTGCCGATCAGATTGACGTTGATGATGCGCACGAATTTGGCCAGCGGATAGACGCCATCCTTGCCGACGACGCGCTGCGAGCCGCCGATGCCGGCGCAGTTCATCAGCACGCGCGCGATGCCGTGCGCGGCCTCGGCCTTGGCAATCGCCGCCTTGATCGCCTCTTCGTCGGTGACGTCGGCATGGAGGGCGACGCCCTTCACCTCGGCGGCCACCTTCTCGGCGTTTTCCTTGTTCTGGTCGATCACGCCGATTTTCGCGCCCTTGGCGGCCATCGCGCGGGCGGTCGCGGCACCCAGGCCCGAGCCACCGCCGGTGATGAGAACGGCTACGTCTTGCAACTGCATTTTTGAGGACCTTTCCTTGGTTGTTTCTTCTCTGGTTTTTGCGAATAGCGAATAGGGAGTAGCGAATGGTCATCCATTCGCTATTCGCTACTCGCCATTCGCCCATTCAGCATCCCGCCGAAGATCAGCGCTTCCATATGCTTGATGTAGTCGCGGCAGACTTCGTCGGTGACGGGCCCCACCCCGGTCGCGCGCGACATCGCGTGGCGGCCGAAGAACAGGTGATCGCAGGCGCCGATCAGGCTGGTGTAGAACAGCACCGGATCGATATCGCGGAACTCGCCGGCCTTGACGCCCTCGGCGAGCAGGCGGCGGTGGAAGTTCAGCAGGGGCGCGACAAAGAATTGCGAGACTTCGTCCGCGGCTTCCGCGCTGCTCTCGTGCAGGAGATAGTGGATCAGCCGGTTCATATAGGGGAACTGGTGATAGGCGCGGATGATGCCGCCGATATGCAGACGCAGCTTCGCCGTCGGCGTGATCGGCTGGCCGATGAGGTATTCGAGCTGAGACATCTCGGTCGCGGCATCGCGCGCCAATAGCGCCAGTAACAGCCCGTCCTTGTTGCCAAAGTGGTATTTCACCAGCGCGGCGTTGACGCCGGACTTCTGCGCAATGTCGGATAGCGAGACCTCGATCGAGGCGCGCTCGATCATCAGTTCGCTCGCCGCGACGAGCAGCTTCTCGGCGGTGGTATTTTTGCCGTTCGCAAGCCTGGTCGGTACGCTGGTATTCAACGGCGATCTCATCACGGCCGAGGGCGGGAAATCTGCCCGCACATAAGCGCATGCCGCGGCTGCACTCAAGAGTTAATTGATTGATTGACTAAATTCCGCAGGGCCCCTTAAATCCGGCCCATCTTTGAAAAATCCACCAACAACGACCAGGGAGAACAGGAATGGCCGAGGCCTATATCGTCGCCGCTGCGCGCACCGCGGGCGGCCGCAAGGGAGGACGTCTCGCGGGCTGGCATCCGGCCGATCTCGCCGCTTCCGTGTTGAATTCGCTGGTCGATCGCTCGGGCGTCGATCCCGCCCAGATCGAGGACGTGATCATGGGCTGCGTG
This sequence comes from Bradyrhizobium sp. WYCCWR15520, assembly GCF_056174665.1. Lineage (NCBI taxonomy): Bacteria > Pseudomonadati > Pseudomonadota > Alphaproteobacteria > Hyphomicrobiales > Nitrobacteraceae > Bradyrhizobium > Bradyrhizobium sp. WYCCWR15520. Next base: position 45,537 of record NZ_JBWBWM010000043.1, on the reverse strand, counting down.
ATGCAGGCCGGCGAACAGTCCAACAACATCGCCCGCAACGCGGTGATGGCCTCGAAGTTGCCTGAGAGCGTGCCCGCCACCTCGGTCGACCGGCAGTGCGGCTCCTCGCAGCAGGCGCTGCACTTTGCGGCGCAGGCGGTGATGGCAGGCAGCATGGACATCGTGATCGCGGCGGGCGTGGAATCAATGACGCGCGTGCCGATGGGCCTCGCCTCATCGCTGCCCGCCAAGAACGGTTTTGGCCATTACAAGAGCCCGGGTATCGAAGCGAAATATCCGAACATCGTGTTCAGCCAGTTCACCGGCGCTGAAATGATGGCGGAGAAGTACGGGCTCTCCAAGGACCAGCTCGACGAATATTCCTACAACAGCCATCAGCGCGCGATTGCCGCGACACAAGGCGGCAAATTCAAGGATGAGATCGTTCCGGTGCAAATCACCCGGGCCGACAATACGACCGACACCCACCATATCGACGAAGGCATCCGCTTCGACGCCAGCCTCGACGGCATCAAGGGCGTCAAGCTGATCGCCGAGAACGGCAAGCACACCGCCGCCAGCGCCAGCCAGATCTGCGACGGGGCCTCCGGCGTCATGGTGGTCAACGAAAAGGGACTGAAATCTCTCGGCGTCAAGCCGCTGGCGCGTATCCATCACATGACCATGATGGGTGGCGACCCCGTGATCATGCTGGATGCGCCCTTACACGCCACCAAGCGGGCGCTGGAGAAGGCCGGCATGTCGATCAACGATATCGACCTGTTCGAGGTCAACGAAGCCTTCGCCGCCGTGCCGGTGGCTTGGCTGAAGACGACGGGCGCCGATCCTTCAAGGCTTAACGTCAATGGCGGCGCCATTGCGCTCGGCCATCCGCTCGGTGGCTCCGGCACCAAGCTGATGACCACGCTGGTCAACGCCCTGAAGCAGAACAACAAGCGCTACGGCCTGCAGACCATGTGCGAAGGCGGCGGCATGGCCAACGTCACCATCGTCGAACGGCTCTAACAACAAGAAAAGCGTTTGGCGACTGGCGAGCAGGGAGTGTGCTTCCTGCTCGCCATTTTCTTATTGAGGAAACACCCATGACACATCCGTCCGTCTACGCGCGCACCCAGCCGAACAAGATCGCCTATCAGATGGCGGCGACCGGCAAGGCGATCACCTATCGCGAGCTGGATGAGCTCTCGAACCAGGGCGCACATCTGTTCCGCAAGCTCGGCTTGAAAGCGGGCGACCACATCGCCTTCCTGATGGAAAACCGCCTCGCCTTCATGGAAATCTGCTGGGCTGCGCAGCGCTCGGGTCTCTATTACACCGCGATCAGCCGCTACCTCACCGAGGAAGAGATCGCCTACATCGTGAGGGATTGCGGCGCGAAAGTCTTCATCACCACGCCGCAGTGCGCCGACAAGGTCAAGGGCCTGATCAAGGGCGAGCCCGGCGAGCCGCTGTTCTTCATGGTGGACGAGCCCGCCCCCGGCTTCCGCTCCTTCGACAAGGAAGCGATCGCGATGCCGGTGACGCCGATCGCGGACGAGGTCGCGGGCTACGACATGCTGTATTCCTCCGGCACCACCGGGCGGCCCAAGGGCATCAAGAAGGAGTTCGAGGGCAAGGCGATCGACGTGCCGAACCCGCTATTAAGAATTCTCTGCGCCGACATGTGCGGCATGAACTCCGACAGCATCTATCTGTCGCCGGCGCCGCTCTATCACGCCGCTCCGCTGCGCTTCAACATGATGGCGATCACGCTCGGCGGCACCTCCGTCATCATGGAGCACTTTGACGCCGAGGAATTTCTGAAGCTGGTCGGGAAATACAAGGTCACGCAATCGCAGCTGGTGCCGACCATGTTCGTGCGCATGCTGAAGCTGCCGGACGAGGTGCGCGCGGCCTACGACGTCTCGACGCTGAACGGCGCGATCCATGCCGCGGCGCCCTGCCCGGTCGACGTGAAAGCGAAGATGATCGAGTGGTGGGGACCGATCCTGATCGAGTATTATGCCGGTTCCGAGGGCAACGGCGTCACGGTCTCGACGTCGCAGCAATGGCTGACCCATCGCGGCACCGTTGGCCGCGCCGTGGTCGGCAAGGTAAAGATCCTCGACGAGAATGACGAGGAGCGACCGGTGGGCGAAATCGGCACCGTCTACTTCGCTGACGCGCCAGCCTTCGCCTATCACAACGATCCCGAAAAGACGAGGAAGGCCTATAACGACAAGGGCTGGTCGACGCTCGGCGACGTCGGCTATCTCGATGACGAGGGCTTTCTCTATCTCACCGACCGCAAGAGCTACATGATCATCTCCGGCGGGGTGAACATCTATCCGCAGGAGACCGAGGACGTGCTGATCACCCATCCTGCCGTCTCCGACGTCGCCGTGTTCGGCGTGCCGAACGAGGAGATGGGCGAAGAGGTCAAGGCCGTGGTGCAGCCGCACGACATGACAAAAGCTGGCAAGGAACTCGAGGCCGAACTGATCCTGTTCTGCCGCAAGCACCTGTCGCCGATCAAATGCCCGAAAAGCATTGACTTCGAGGCCGAACTGCCGCGCACGCCCACCGGCAAGCTGGTGAAGCGGCATCTGCGCGACCGCTATTGGCCGAAGCCGGCCGCGAAGGCGTGAGAGCCAGTTATCTTCTCTTCCCAGAGAACCAACGCGGCCAAGCAAAAGCCCGGCCCTCCAGTAAGGAGGGCCGGGCGAACGCAAATACACACTCTGAGCAAATACACACTCTTAGAATGGCTGCGAGTATGCAGCGCCAGTCGAAGACATGCGAGTCCGGACGAATACGGGCTGGCTACGCAGTGCCAGCCGGCGCGCAGGCCACGGATGGCAATGCGCGCATCTGCAATTGCCCCCGCTGTCCAGTGGTCGCCGTGGTCCATTGAGCATCGATCTGCTGCAAGTCTTTCGATAGCTTTCCGCGATGGCTGCCATCCGTCGTGAATGCCGTATTGCCTTCAGGCGCCAGCTCGAAAATCTCCACCTGCAGATCCGACAGGCGAACAAGCATCCGGACCTTTATCTTCGTCACCTGGCGACCGACCTCGTACGTACCGCATCCAAGCGCTTCGGCATTCTGGCTGTCGAGGGCCCGCACCGAGTCGAAGGTGATAACGACGTTCTGCACCGTCCTATCACCATCCCAGCGGAATTCGCCAAAAAACCCACGCGGCATATTTTGGGTCAGATCTTCCATCTCCGCCGCGTGGGCGACGGAAGCAAGGAGCAGACTTGCGGCCGCGATCGCCGCACCGATGCGCAAGAACAAGCCGTGAAAATTTGCGATCCCCAGCCAACGCATGTGGCATTCATCCTCTAGGAAATGTTGTCGCCGTTAGACGATCCTGACGAGGCCAAGGTTCAAGCCTCTCAGTTGAATGAGCAGCCTTGAGTTCGCCCGGGGTCGCCGTGAACGTCAGTTTCCGCCTTCTCAACGTCATGACGCCCGCCGCGTACCCAAGGACGCCACCAATGACAGGTGCCACCATAGCTGCCAGAGATATTGATAGATGAGAGCATTTCCGAGCAGGAAGCATGCCGCCCCAGGGCCCATACGCAGGATTGCGCAGGGCATATCGTCAATCGATTTCACATTCCGACCGAAGCTACTTGTTTGTGGCTGATGATATGCGTTGCGCGGCTACCGAAGATTATCGAAAACCCGTAGAATTCCGTGTAATGAGTTGAACAAGGTTTTTCCGGGTAAACGTGTCATGCGCGCTGACCTCCCCGATATCCCGCTCCACTCCTCCATCCGCTCGCGCTATGTCGACGGCATCAACGGCTTGCGCATGCATGTGCTGGAAGCCGGCTTCGAAACGCGCGGCCGGCCCTGCGTGCTGCTGCTGCACGGCTTCCCCGAACTCGCCTTCTCCTGGCGCAAGGTGATGCCGATTCTCGCGGAGGCCGGCTATCACGTGCTCGCGCCGGACCAGCGCGGCTATGGCCGCACCACCGGATGGGACCCTGACTACGACGGCGATCTCGCCTCCTTCCGCCTCCCCAATCTGGTGCGCGATGTGCTCGGGCTGGTGTCGGCGTTCGGCTACAGAAGCGTCGACGCCGTGATCGGGCATGATTTCGGCTCGTCGGTCGCGGCCTGGTGCGCGCTGATCCGGCCCGACGTATTCCGCTCGGTTGTCATGATGAGCGCGCCGTTCGGCGGCCCGCCGGCGCTGCCGTTCAACACGGTGAACGAACCTGCTGGGCGCATCGACGATCCCATTCACCGCGATCTGGCCGCACTGCCGCGGCCGCGCAAGCACTATCAATGGTACTATTCGACGCGCGAGGCGAATGACGACATGCACCGCGCACCGCAGGGCGTGCATGATTTTCTGCGCGCCTACTACCATCACAAGAGCGCGGACTGGAAGGACAACAAACCCTACCCGCTCAAATCATGGTCCGCGGGCGAAATCGCAAAGCTGCCGACCTATTACGTGATGGACCTCGCCAAGGACATGGCCGCGACCGTTGCGGAAGAAATGCCCTCGCCGGCGGAAATCGCAGGGAATAAATGGCTGCCCGACAGCGAGCTTGCCTTCTACAGCGCCGAGTATGAACGCACCGGATTTCAGGGCGGCCTGCAATGGTATCGCTGCGGCACCTCGGGCGCGTTCACACCGGAATTGCAGTTATGGTCGGGCCGCACCATCGACGTGCGCTCCGCCTTCATCTCGGGCAAGCAGGACTGGGGCACCTACCAGCGTCCCGGCGTCTACCAGGCAATGCAATCGAAGGCCTGCACAAACATGATCGGCTGTCATCTCGTCGACGGTGCGGGCCACTGGGTGCAGCAGGAGCAGGCCAACAAAGTGAGCTGGCTGCTGGTGCAATTCCTGCGAGGGACGAAGGCGAGCCAGGGCACGCCCAACAATTGACCGCGGCAGACGCCAAGATTAGAATAATTCTAAACTAAGAAAAGGCAGGCGTCCCGTGAAGAATTTCGCCGATCTGACCGAGCGCGAAGTGCTGGCTGTTGCGATCTCTTCCGAGGAAGAAGACAGCCGCATCTACATGACCTTCGCGGAGGACCTCGCGGAGCGCTATCCGGACTCGGCAAAAGTATTCGAAGAGATGGCGGAGGAAGAACGCGGCCATCGCCATCGGCTGCTGGAAATGTACGAGCAGCGGTTCGGCGCGCATCTACCGCCGATCCGCCGCGAGGACGTCAAGGGATTCTTGCGAAGGCGCCCGATCTGGCTGACGAAGAACCTGTCGCTCGACACCATCCGCAAGGAGGTCGAGACGATGGAGCTCCAAGCCGAGCAATTTTACATCAAGGCCGCAGAGCACGCCGAGGATGTCGGCGTCCGCCGCCTGCTTGGCGACCTCGCCGAGGAGGAAAAGGGCCACGAGCGATTAGCGGTGAAGCTGACCGGCGAGATCCTCAGCCCCGATGTGCGCGCGGAGGAAGACAAGACGCGGCGGCGCATGTTCGTGCTGCAATATGTGCAGCCGGGACTGGCCGGACTGATGGACGGTTCGGTTTCAACGCTGGCGCCGCTGTTTGCCGCGGCCTTTGCCACGCATCAGAACTGGCAGACGTTTCTGGTCGGCCTCGCCGCCTCGATCGGCGCCGGTATCAGCATGGGTTTTGCCGAAGCGCTGTCGGACGACGGCTCGCTGACCGGACGCGGCTCGCCCTGGCTGCGCGGCATCACCTGCGGGCTGATGACGACGCTCGGCGGTGTTGGCCACACGCTGCCCTATCTCGTTCCTGACTCCTGGCCGAATGCGTTCTGGATCGCGACCGCGATCGCCTGCATCATCGTGTTCTTCGAACTATGGGCGATCGCCTTCATCCGCGCGCGCTACATGGACACGCCGTTCCTGCAGGCGGTGTTCCAGATCGTGCTCGGCGGCGCCATCGTGCTGGCGGTGGGGATATTGATCGGCGCGGCTTAGCGAGCGTCTCAGTTCGCGCTCGCGGCGTCTCCCGCGATCCGGCCGAAGATTCGAAAGTCATGGAACGCGCCCTTGAACCATGCCTTTTGCCGCAACGTGCCTTCATACTGAAAGCCTGACTTTTCCAGCACGCGGTCGGACGCGGCATTACCGGGCAACGTCCAGGCATCTATGCGATTGAGCCTGAAGGTCTCGTGTCCGCACGCGACCACGGCCCGCACCGCCTCCGTCATCAAGCCCTTGCCCCAATAGTCCGGATGCAACTCGTAGCCAATTTGGCCGCACCGCCATTTCTTCTCGAAATTGTTGAAGCGGATCGCGCCGGCCAGCGCCTTCGAGCGGCTGATCTCGATGATCCAGGCACAACCCTTGCCGGAGCCGTGGATCTTGGACATCCAGCGCAAGGACCGTTCGACCCGCGTCGTAGACGGCGTATCGGGCCAATTGGAAAACCGCGTTACGTCGGGAATCGACAATAGCGCCCGAAAGGCAGGCACATCCTTTGGCATCGCCGCCCGTAAGGTCAGCCGCCTGGTGGACAACACGGGAAATTTCCGGCTCGCGGTCGGCGGCATGGTTACCTCTGTCCGTTTTGTTGATCGAAAGACTAACCAGCAACCCGGCCTTCGCCAAGCGGTTAGCAACATGACAGGATCGCCGCTGTACAGCCATTGCTCTTGCCGCGCGCACCCAAACTGAGCATCATCCGCGCCGCATTCGAAAACAGAGCGGGAGTACGCCTTGGCCAAATCGCAATGCGGTTTCAAGACCGCCGTCGAACTATCGGCCGCACTTGCCGCGAAAAAGGTCTCCGCGGTTGAACTTGCCGAGGACGTCATCGGCCGCATCGAACGGCACGATGCAAAAATCAACGCGATTTGCGTTCGCGACTTCGAGCGCGGACTTGCCGCCGCCCGCGCCGCCGACGCTGAACTGGCGCGCGGCGTCAGGAAGCCGCTGCTCGGCATCCCGCTGACCGTGAAGGAATCCTACAATATCGCGGGGTTGCCGACGACCTGGGGCATTCCGGCGCAAAAGGATTTCACGCCTGTGGAGGATGCGCTGTCGATCTCGCGGGTGAAGGACGCCGGCGGCGTCATCCTCGGCAAGACCAACGTGCCGCTCGGGCTCGGCGACTGGCAGAGCTACAACGAGATCTACGGCACCACCAACAATCCGTTCGATCTCGGCCGCACGCCGGGCGGCTCGTCCGGCGGCTCGTCAGCCGCGCTCGCGGCCGGCTATGGCCCGCTGTCGCTCGGCTCCGACATCGGCGGCTCCTTGCGCGTGCCCGCCTTTCATTGCGGCGTCTTTGCACACAAGCCGACCTTTGCGCTGGTGCCGGGGCGTGGCCACACGCCGCCGCCGTTCCAACCGCTGCCGCTCGATCGCGACCTCGCCGTGATCGGCCCGATGGCGCGCAGCGCCGCCGATCTCTCGCTGCTGCTCGACACCATCGCCGGCCCCGATCCGCTGGAGGCCGGCAAGGGTTACACGCTCGCACTGCCGGCTCCACGTCACGCCGCGCTGAAGGATTTTCGCGTGCTGGTGGTCGACACCGACCCGGTCATGCCGACCGACGAGGTGGTGCGCGGCACGATCCACAAGCTCGCCGCCAATCTCGAAAAGGCCGGCGTCAGGATCGATCGCGAGAGCCCATTGCTGCCGAACTTTGCCGAGACGTCCCGGCTTTACATGCGGATGCTGATGTCGTTCCTCGGTGCTTCCTTTCCGCCAGAGGTCTATGAGGGCGCGCAAGCCGCCGTCGCCGCGCTGCCGGCGAGCGAGACGAGCCTTGCCGCGGAACGGCTGCGCGGCATAGCGCAAAGCCACCGCAACTGGCTGATGGACGACGGCGCGCGCGCCCGCCTGCGCGCGCAATGGCGCGAATTGTTTGGGAACTATGATGCCGTGATCTGCCCGATCATGCCGACGCCGGCCTATCCGCACGACCACTCCGACGACCAGGAAAAACGCCGCATCAGGATCGACGGCAAGGATCACGTCTATCCCGACATGCTCTCCTGGCCTGGTATCGCTACCCTGCCCGGCCTGCCCTCCACCGCTGTCCCGACTGGCTTCTCGCCGAACGGATTGCCGGTCGGCGTGCAGATCGTCGGCCCCTGGCTGGAAGACCGCACGCCGCTGAAGCTCGCCGAACTGATCGAACGCGAATTCGGCGGCTTCAAGCCGCCGCCGATGTTTGACGATTGAGCGACGAAACGCAACGTCATTGCGAGGAGCGAGGGTGAAGCAGTACGGTTGAACGCGCCATGCGGACTTTCATTCGAAGCATCATCGCCGTCGTTGCCGGCTTCCTGCTGATGTGGCCGCTTGGCTATGCCTATGCCGCGCTCGGCTGGCCAACATTCCACTTGTGGGGGCTGATGCATGGCACCTATGTCGCGGCCTGGCCTACCCTGTCGATCCTGGCATTCCTGGCACTGGGGTATCTGCCGCTTTTCCGGCGCGTCGACGACACGGCGCTTCTCATCGCCGGCCTTGTTTGGGGTCTGTTGCTGGCCAGCGGTTTCAACATCCGCCACGCTCTCGGCTATGAGATCGCCTATGGCCTGTTCGGCGCCACGGCCGTTGTCGTCGCAATACTCTGCATCTTTGCCAAACACCCGCTTCGTTTGGCGTTGCTTGTGGTATCGCCGCTTGTTTTCCTGAACCTGGATCTTCTGCTGGCGCCACCGGCGCTTGAACAATTTTTGTCTCGGGCCATCCTTGATCTCAAGGGGCTCTTGCCGCCAGTCGCTTTCTCGCTTGCGGGTTACGTGCTTGGTTCGCTCGCCCGCGTCGCGATCAAGCGCTCGCCGAGAACAGCGTGATGGCCGCTCTGCATTGACCAAGAACCGGAGGAAATCATGAACAACGACCTCGCCGAGCTGACCGAGCTCAACCACGACTATGTGGCGTCCGTGCAGAATTCCGACGTCAAGCGCTTCGACGAAATCCTTAGCCCGGATTTCTACTGCTCCAATCCCGACAAGTCGCTGGTCGATCGCGCCGCGTTCCTGCAACAGACCGCAAAGCCGGTAGCGATCAAGAACCTGCGCGCGGAAGACGTGAAGATCCGAATCCTCGGCGATTTCGCCATCATCCACGCGGCGACAAGCTACACGACCGCCGACGGGCAGCAGGCGCACGGCCGCTATACCGATTGCTGGGCGAAGCAGAACGGCAGGTGGCTTGCGGTATCAGCGCATGTGACCCGGTAGATGAAACTGTCATTGCCGGGCTTGACCCGGCAATCCATCCCGTTTGACAAAGGGCTTCTTGCGAAGATCGATGGATGCCCGGGTCAAGCCCGGGCATGACGAGCTTCTTCAGCTATCAAACACGATCACGCTGCGCAGCGTCTTGCCGGCTTTCATGTTGGCAAAACCCTCGTTGATCTCGGAGAGTTTCAGCTTGGCCGAAATCCAGTCCTCCAGATGTAGCTTGCCGCGCATGTAGAATTCGACGAGGCGGGGCATGTCGACACGGAAATGGTTGGAGCCCATCGACGATCCCTGAATGCGGCGCTCGCGCAGGAAGTCGAAGCCATGCAACTCGATCTTCTGGCCGAACGGGATCATGCCGACGATGGTCGCGGTGCCGCCCGCCGCCAGCATTGCAAAGGACTGCTCGGCAGTTTCCTTGCGGCCCAGCACCTCGAACGAGTGATGCACGCCGCCGCCGGTGAGTTCGCGCACCTGCTGCACCACGTCGCCCCGGGCGGGATCGACGATGTCGGTGGCGCCAAGCTTGGTGGCCAGTTGCAGCTTGGCCGGGTTGGTGTCGATTGCGATGATGCGGCCGGCGCCGGCGATCGCGGCGCCATTGATCGCGGCCATGCCGACGCCGCCGCAGCCGATCACCGCCACGGTCTCGCCGGCCTGAACCTTTGCAGTGTTCACCACAGCGCCGTAGCCGGTGATGACGCCGCAGCCGATCAGGGCGGCCAGCTCCAGCGGCATGTCCTTGCGGATTTTGACGATGGCGTTTTCGTGCACCAGCATCTGCTCCGCGAACGAAGAGAGATTGAGGAACTGGTTGAGCTTCTCCGACCGCGCCCAGGACAGGCGATTGGAGGCGCCCGGCAGCATCTTCACGGTCGTGTCGGTGCAGAGCACAGTGCGGCCGGTGGTGCAGTTGTCGCAGGTGCCGCAGAACACCGAAAGACACGTCACGACGTGATCGCCGGGCTTTACGTAGGTGACGTCGGAGCCGACCTTTTCGACCACGCCGGCGGATTCATGCCCGAGCACGGCGGGAAGCGGATGCGGGTACAGCCCTTCCATGAAGTGCAGGTCGGAATGACAGAGGCCGGCAACGCGGGTGCGGATCAGGACTTCGCGCGGGCCGGGGTTCGGCACGCTGACATCCTCGATCACCAGCGGCTGGTTGACTTCATGCAGAACGGCGGCCTTCATCGGGTGCTCCCTCTATTTCTGTTTTTTTGAACCAGTATTGAAATCAGCCTACGCCGCGGCCAGCAATTCGCCAACTTCGGCCATGCCGACGTCGCGTTCGCCGAGCAGATGGCCGGTGATTGCGCGCTGGGTGGCATTTTCCGTTAAGCGGAACGGATCGCCTGTCAAGACGCGATGGTCGATCACCATCCGCGAGAGCAGAAGCCGTTTGGCGTCGCCACGCATTTTGTGAATGCGTCCGCCCTCCCAGGCCAGTGCGACGGCGCTCGCGACCTGATAGAGCAGGCTGGTGGCGCGCCGCGCATCGCCCTCATTTTCGCTCCGGCTCGCAACTTCGCGGGCAAAGCCGACGGCGCGGTCGGTCAATTCGTGCAAACGGCTGCGCCACGCCTGCGGCACGTTCGCGCTGTCGTCGAGGCGGGCATGCAGATCGGCGGCGAGCGCGGCATCGGCGCTGTGGCGGCCGACCGCGCGCGTCAGTGCATCGATTGCGACGATGTTGCCGGTGCCTTCCCAGATCGAGCCGAGATGGGCGTCGCGCAGCAGCCGGGCGGTGGCGAACTCCTCAATGTAGCCGATGCCGCCGCGCATCTCCAACGCGTCGCCGCAGACTTTCCGCGCATCGCGCGTCGCGCGGAATTTCAGCGTTGGGGTGAGGATGCGCAGCAGCGCCGCCGCATCCTGGCTGCCGGCTTCCGCGCGATCGAGCGCATCCGCCGTGAGGAAACTCATCGACAGCGCCTGCTCGGTCGGCAGCATGATTTTCATCAATTGCCGCCGCGCCAGCGGCAGATCGATGATGCGCTGGCCGAACACCACGCGGTTTTTCGCCACCGTCATCGCGTCATGATGCGCACGCCGCATCAGCGCGGTGGATTTGACGCCGTTGGAGAGCCGGGACGAATTGACCATCTCGGCCATCTGCACAAAACCGCGGTCGAGCTTGCCGACCGCGTACGCAATCGCGCCTTCGAACTTGATCTCACCCGACGCCATCGAGCGGGTGCCGAGCTTGTCCTTCAGGCGCACGATCCGGTAGTGGTTCTGCGAGCCGTCGTCGAGGAAGCGCGGCATCAGGAACAGGCCGACGCCGCGCGTGCCGGGGCCCGCGCCCTCCGGGCGCGCCAGCAGCATCACCACCTTGGCGTCGGCATTGGAGCAGAACCATTTTTCGCCATAGAGCCGCCAGTGATCGCCTTCCTGCACGGCCCTTGTCGTCAGCGTGCCGACGTCTGAGCCGCCTTCCTTCTCGGTCATGAACTGGCCGCCCTGGGTCAGCTTGCTCATGTCGGTCTGCGTCAGGCCGTCGAGATATTTCGCCTTCAGCGCGTCGCTGCCGAAATTGTTGAGCAGTTTGGCGCAACCGTCGGTGACGTTGATCGGGCAGCCCATGCCGAACTCGGTCTGATTGAACAGGAAGGTAAAGGCATGCTTGGCGACGACGGGGTATTTGTCCGGCCAGCCCATGATGCCCTTGCGGATCGACAACGCGTGAATGCCGAACTCGCCGAACGCGGCCTTTTCGAGCTCGCGATAGGCCGGGTGGTATTCGATATACTGGGTATCGCGGCCGAACTTGTCGCGCTGGTGCAGCACCGGTGTGTGGCGATCGGCCAGCCGCGCGCATTCGTCGAGATAGCCGCCGGCCAGTTCGCCGAGGCGGTCGAGATGCGGCTCGATATGACGGAACAGCGCATCTGATAGATGCAGCCGCAGCAGGTCGGTCAACGCCGGATCGGCGCGGTAGAAATTCATCCCGGTTGTGTCAGGCGCGAGCAATCCCGGCTGGCTGGCCGACGCGGTTGCGCGATCTTGCATGAGTGGATGCATTTTTAGCCCTTGTTCGTTCCGCCCGATCTTGATCATCTACCGATAGCGCAGGCGTTCAAGCCGTCAACACGCATAATTGGAGGGCCGCCCCATGGCGGACGATTGCCCATGCGGAATCGGGTTCCTAGATACTTAAGTCCCACCATCCGAGGACCGCGCCCATGGAAATTCCAAAATACAAGATTGCCCTGATCGTCGGCGTCGGCGAGGGATTGAGCGCATCGCTGGCGCGCTTGTTTGCACGCGAAGGTATCAAGGTTGCGCTTGCCGCGCGCAAGATCGAAAAACTCGGCGCGCTCTGCACCGAGACCGGCGCCCGCGCCTTTGCCTGCGACGCCACCGAGGCCGAAGAAGTCGAACGCCTGTTCGGCATGGTCGAGCGCGAGCTCGGCACGCCCGACATCGTGGTCTATAACGCCAGCGGCCGCGCGCGCGGTGCCTTCACCGATCTGGTGCCGGCCGAGGTTGCGAATGCCATCGCGGTCTCGGCGTTCGGCGGCTTTCTGGTGGCGCAGCAGGCGGCGCAGCGCATGCTGCCGAACAAGCACGGCGCGATCCTGTTCACCGGCGCGTCCGCCAGCGTCAAGGGCTATCCGCAGTCGGCGCCGTTCGCGATGGGAAAATTCGCGTTGCGGGGACTGGCCCAGAGCATGTCGCGCGAATTGTCGCCGCAGGGCATTCATGTGGCGCATTTCGTCATCGACGGCGGCATCCGCAGCGCGGCCCGCGCCGAACCTGCCGACAAGCCGGACTCGATGCTAGATCCGGATGCGATCGCATTGAGCTATTGGAGCGTACTGCAGCAGCCGCGCAGCGCCTGGACCTGGGAGGTCGAACTGAGGCCGTGGGTGGAGAAGTTTTGACGCGACCACCACCGTCATTGCGAGCGCAGCGAAGCAATCCATAGCGTTGCACGACAGGAAGATGGATTGCTTCGTCGCTTGCGCTCCCTTGCGCAAACGCTTCGCGTTTGTCGCAGGCAATGACGAAAACGAACAACAACAGGGGGAACCATGACCACCGAAACCAAGATCGACACCGGCACCGACGAACTGCTCTGCGTGATCCGCGACCGCGTCGCCATCATCACGCTGAACCGCCCCGAGGCGCGTAATGCGATGTCGGATAATCTGACCCCAGCCTTGCGCAACATGATCAAGGCCTGCGGCGAGAATCCAGATGTCGGCGTGCTGCTGCTGACCGGCGCCGGCAAGGCATTCTGCGCCGGCGGTAACGTCAAGGGCATGGGGGCGAATCGCGACAAGACAAAGCTCGCAATGTCCCATGACGAGCGGGTCGCCGACCTCCAGGAGCGGCAGCGTCTCCTGACCGGCGCGCTGGTCTCGGTGCGCAAGCCGACCATTGCCGCTCTACCCGGTCCCGCGGTCGGCGCCGGATTAGCTTTGGCGATGGCCTGCGACATGCGCATATCAGCGCAATCGGCATTCCTTTCCACCGGCTACCTCAAGGTGGGCCTGAGCGGCGATTACGGCATCGCCTGGCTCCTGACACGGCTGGTCGGCACGTCGCGGGCACGGGAATTGATGTTCACTTGCGACAGGGTCGATGCGGCCAGGTGCGAGGCGATCGGCCTGGTGAACCGCGTGGTCCCCGACGACAGGCTGCAGGCGGAGGCCTTCGCGCTCGCTAAATCGATCGCCGAAGGACCGACGATCGCGATCCGCTACATGAAGGATAATCTGGACGAAGCCTTGATGTTCGACTTCGCCACAGCGCGCGATCATGAGGCCGAGCGCATGATCCGAAGCCAGGTGACGGCCGATCACAGGGAGGCCGTGCAAGCCTTCATCGAAAAACGGGCGCCGGTGTTCTCTGGCAAGTGAGCCTCTTCTCCCTCCCCGTTCTTCATCCCCGTTCTTCACGGGGAGAGGGTGGGGGTGAGGGGCTCTCTCCGCGAGCTTGCGGTTGCGATAGCGTCGTAGCCCGGATGGAGCGGAGCGAAATCCGGGGCAACTCTCGCAAGTGGGTAGACCGGTCCCGGATTGCGCTTCGCTCCATCCGGGCTACGAGACTACGAATCTAGATCGGATTCTCCTCAAACAGCCGCCCCACCATCACCGAATCCAGATAAGCGCGCACGCGCACGATGGTGTCATTCCTGAAGTAGCAGACCCAGCAATAATGGTTGTCGAAGCGAAAGCCGTTCTTCGCGGTCGCTTCGGAATGCAGCTCAACAATTGCCACATCGTCCTGCACGATCAGGTTGTCGACGTGCAATTGCGCGCCGTTCGGCAATACCTTGCCCAGCTTGGCAAACGTGCCGGCGATGAAATCGGCCTTCGACAAATAGTGACCGGCGAGCGGATGCGTACCCATCACGGTCCAGTCGACGTCTTCGGCGACATGGGCAAAGAAGCCGGCGCCATCGCCGTGCTCGAGGCCGGCAAAGATCTTTCGCACGAATCCTGGATCGACGCCCATGACCGGCCCCTCCCTGCGAAGTCGCCGTAGGAAGCCTAGACCGCGGCGAAGGCATTATCAATCGACCGCCGCCCCGCCCCCGCGCGCAAAGTCGACGAAGGCCCGCAGCGCCGCCGGCAGTTGCCGCCGGCTCGGATAGTACAGGAAGAAGCCGGGATAGGCCGGACACCAGTCGGCCAGCACGCGCACCAGCTTGCGTTTGGCGACCAACTCCTCGACCTGCGCCTCGAACACGAAGGCGAGGCCGGCGCCATCCAGCGCTGCGTCAACCATGAGGTCCTGGTCGTTGAGTGTCAGCGGCCCCTCGACGTCGATATCGACCTCGATGCCGCCGCGCTCGAACTCCCAGCGATACATCACGCCGCTGGTGAAGCGGTAGCGGATGCACGGCAAGCCCTTGAGGTCATGCGGCGTGATCGGCGGCTTGTAGGTCTTGAAATAGCGCGGCGAGCCCACCACCGCAAAGCGATGACGCGGCCCGATCGGGACCGCAATCATGTCGGCGGCGATGGTCTCGCCGAACCGGACGCCGGCGTCGAAACCCGCCGCGACCGTGTCGATCAGCGCGTCGTTGATGACGATCTCGACATTGACGTCCGGGAATTGCTTGAGGAAGCGCGTCACGATCGGCAGCAGCACCAATTGGGTCGATTGCCGCGCGGCGTTGAAACGAAGCGTGCCGGCCGGCTTGCCGCGGAAATTGTTGAGGTCCTCCAGCGCATCGTCGATATCGCGGAATGCCGGGCTGATCCGCGAGAACAGCCGCTCGCCGGCCTCCGTCAGCGCGACGCTGCGCGTGGTGCGGTTGATCAGCCGCAGATCCAGCCGCTCCTCGATATTGCGCAGCGCATGGCTCAGCGCCGAGGCCGAGACGCCAAGCTCGGTGGCGGCCGCGCGAAAGCTGCGGTGCCGGGCGATCGCCAGGAAGGTCGCGAGGTCGGAAGGGTCGATCCGCATTGATGAATGTTACTCAATAAGCTATGAAGTATATAGCGGATTATCTCAGATATGGCGAGCCGCTATTCCTTGCCCATCAGGCCAGGCGATCCCGCCGGGCCTAATCGAAAGGGCAAGAAAATGCGTGTCTGGTTCATCACAGGAGCTTCCCGGGGTTTTGGCGCTCTGATCGCGGAAGCCGCGCTGAAGGCGGGCGATGCGGTGGTCGCCACCGCGCGCGATCCCAACACCGTTACCGCCCGGCTCGGTCAGCATGACCGGCTGCTGGCGACCCGGCTCGACGTCACCAGCGAGGCAGAGGCTCATGAGGCCGCGGGCCAGGCAGTGAAAAAATTCGGCCGCATCGATATCCTCGTCAACAATGCCGGCTACGGCCTGCTCGGCGCGATCGAGGAAGCCAGCGCCGCGGAGACCGCCAAGCTGTTCAACACCAACGTTTTCGGTCTGCTCGGCGTCACGCGCGCAGTGCTGCCGCATATGCGGCGCCAGCGCTCGGGCCACGTCATCAACATCTCCTCGGTCGGCGGCTACACCGGCTATCCCGGCTGGGGCGTCTATGGCGCGACCAAGTTCGCGGTCGAAGGCATCAGCGAGGCGCTGTCAGCCGAAGTGGCGCCGCTCGGCATCAAGGTCACCGTGGTCGAGCCCGGCTTCTTCCGCACCGATTTCCTCGACGAGACGTCGCTGGCGCGCACCGCGCAGCATATCGATGATTACCGCGAGAGCGTCGGCAACACCCGCGCCCATGCAGCCGATGTCAACCATGGCCAGCGCGGCGACCCGCGCAAGCTGGCGAGTGCGTTCATCGCGCTGGCAAACGCCAAGAATCCGCCGCTGCGGCTGCCGCTCGGCAGCGACACGGTGGAGCGGATCGAAGCGAAGAACGCGTTCGTTGCAAGGGAACTGACGGAATGGAGGACGCTGGCGACCTCCACGGACTTCACTGACGAAGCCGCGTAGCGACGGAAAAACAGCCCGGTTCTGGGGTGGCCAGAACCGGGCTCAGTGATCAAACCGCAAGCGAGGACATGGCGCTGGGGGAGACGGCGGCAAGCCGCCAACTGGCGCATGGGATTTCCTGCGGCTCGATATGGATCTGTTTGTGGAAGCGCGTCAGCCTCCAGTCGCCGGGCGTATTGGTGAAGGCATAGCCAGCCTTGCGGGCGAGCGCGATCATGACGTCGTTGGAACGCAGCGTATCGCCGAAGATGCGTTCGGCGCCAAAGGCAGCCGCGCGGCATTCGAGATTCTTCAACAGCGCCTTGCCGATGCCGTGGCCCTGCCAGCGATCGTCGATCGACAGGCCGAACTCGATTGAGCTGGCCTCGCTGTCGAAGGCATAGCGCGCCTCGCCGACGATGACCTCATGGCCATCGACCAGCACGGTCGCGACCACGCTGAAGCGATCGGCCTCGCCGACATGGATGAAGCGCTCGAGTTCGGACGACGGCAGTTCGCTGGCCGCGCCGAGAAAGCGGCTGTAGCGGGAACGCGTCGAGAGCGCGCGGAAATAATTCTGCAGCGCCTCGGCATCGCGCGGCTCGACGAAGCGCACGGTCACGGCCTGGCCGTGCCGCGAGCGCAGCACGTCCGAATACTGCCTGAGATCGTCGAAACGCAGCGTGGTCATGGCGCGCTCCCGCCGGTCCTCAATGAAAATGGCTGGCGCCCCTCTAAACAGGCGGCGCCAGCCGGCTGCTACTCAAGCCCGCCAGAACGGTTTATCGGCCTCGTAGGCGACGTCGCTCCAGGAGATGCCGATGTCATGCAGCTCCCGATCCGACCACCGGGCCAGTTCGCGGCGCGACTGGTAGCGCTGCCGCCAGACATGGAGGGTTTCGGCCAACTGGCTCAAAAAGCCCGGTCCATGATGATTTATCATCGATTCATGCGTGTAAGTGGACATTTTCGGCTCCTGTAGTAATCTGTTGGCGCTAATATCTGCCTGGTCCGAGCCTTCCACAAACGACACTTTGTACCGTTTCGGATGATATAAACTCATGTATCGGGGGATCGCAGAATGACCGCCAGGCTGCCATCGCTGAATGGATTGCGGGCGTTCGAGGCCGCGGCCCGGCATTTGAGCTTCACACAGGCGGCGTCCGAACTGAACGTCACGCAGACCGCGATCAGCCACCAGATCAAGCGGTTGGAGGAAGAGCTCGGCGTCCGCCTGTTCATCCGCCAGAACCGCTCGCTGGCGCTGACGGCGGAAGCGGAGGACTACCTCCCGGGTATCCGCGCCGCCTTCAACGATCTTCGGCTTGCGACCGACCGCCTGCTGCGCAAAGACGACGACCATGTGCTGACGGTGTCGACGCTGGCGTCGCTGGCGGCCAAATGGTTGCTGCCGCGGCTCGCCGCGTTTCAGGAAGCCCATCCCGGCATCGACGTGCGCATCACCACCTCGACCAGTCTGGTCGACTTCCAGCGCGACAATGTCGACGCCGGCATTCGCTATGGCCGAGGCCAATGGCCGGGCGTTCGCGCTGACTGGCTGATGGCGGAGGAGCTGTTTCCGGTGTGCAGCCCGGCGCTGCTGAAGGGCAACAAGGCGCTGAGATGCCCCGAGGACCTCAGGGACCACGTGCTGCTGCATACCAGCAGCACGAACAGCGACGATTGGCGGCTGTGGCTGACGGCAGCCGGACTGCCGGCCGATCTTTCGAAACAGCCGGGCGTGACCTTCGACATGATCTTCATGACCGTGCAGGCCGCGATCGACGGCTTCGGCGTCGCCCTGGGACGCACGGCCTATGTGGAGGAAGACATCGCCAGGGGCCGACTCGTGGTTCCCTTCAAGATCTCGCTGCCGGTAGATGCCGGCTTCTATCTGGTCTCGCCCGCGGGACGAGCCGATCCGCCAAAGCTGTCGGCCTTCCGGCAGTGGCTGCTCACGTCCGTGCAGAGCAAGCCTTGACATCGCAGATATTCCGCACACCGAGTTGCATGCGACATCGTCGCATAAGGGCGCATTTCGGCGCGCACGAGACGCGTGACGCCGCCTCTTCATCAGGCTAGAAAATCTTAAGGGGCGGATGGATTTTCCTGGCCGAGCGCCGGTTTGATTTCCAGGCCAACAACGACAACAAGGGCGCATGGCCGATCTGACTAGAAAATTCGATGTGCTGGTGATCGGCGGCGGCAACGCCGCTCTCTGCGCCGCCATCAGCGCGCGGCGTGCGGGCGCTTCCGTGCTGGTGCTGGAAGGCGCGCCAAAATTCTATCGCGGCGGCAACACCCGCCACACCCGCAACATGCGCTGCGCGCACGATGCCGCCACCGAGATTCTAACCGGCCCCTACACCGAAGAAGAATTCTGGGACGATCTGTTGCACCTGACCGGCGGGCAGACCGACGCGGAACTGGCGAAATTTATGATCCGGGAGTCCAAGGACATCCTGAGCTGGATCGTCGAACAGGGCGTGCGCTGGCAGCCCTCGCTCGGCGGCACGCTGAGCCTTGGCCGCACCAATTCGTTCTTCCTCGGCGGCGGGCGCGCGATGCTGAACGCGCTGTACCTGACCGCCGAAAAACTCGGCGTCGAGATCGCCTACGATGCCGAGGTCGTCGACCTCGAGATCGAGAACGGCATGTTCCTCTCTGCCAAGCTGAAACAGCCCATCGAGGGCCTCAGCGAAATTCGAGCTTCCGCGCTGGTCGCAGCGGCCGGCGGCTTTGAAGCCAACATCGAATGGCTGAAGGAGTATTGGGGCGCGGCCGCCGACAATTTCCTGATCCGCGGCACGCCTTATAACCGCGGCTCGATCCTGAAGATGCTGCTTGCCAAGGGCGTGCAGGATATCGGCGATCCCACGCAATGCCATGCGGTGGCGATCGACGCCCGCGCGCCGAAGTTCGACGGCGGCATCATCACGCGCCATGACTCGGTGGTGTTTGGCATCGTCGTCAACAAGGACGCCCAGCGATTCTACGACGAGGGCGAGGATATCTGGCCGAAACGCTACGCGATCTGGGGCCGGCTGGTGGCGGCGCAACCGGACCAAATTGCCTACATCATTTTCGATTCTACTGTGGTGACGAGCTTCATGCCGACGCTGTTCCCGCCGATCGCGGGCGCCAACATCGCCGAACTCGCGGGCAAGCTCGAACTCGATCCCGCCGCGCTGGAGAAGACGATCACCGAATTCAACGCTGCCGTGCAGCCCGGCACCTTCGACCATACCATTCTGGACGATTGCCGCACCGAAGGCATCACGCCGCCGAAGACGCATTGGGCGCGCCGGATCGAGACGCCGCCTTACCTCGCCTATCCGGTGCGGCCAGGCATCACCTTCACCTATCTCGGCACCCGCGTGAACAAGCAGTCGCGGATGGTGATGAAGGACGGCAAGCCTTCCGCCAACATGTTCGCGGCCGGCGAGATCATGGCCGGCAACGTGCTCGGCAAGGGCTATGCGGCCGGCATCGGCATGACCATCGGCAGCGTGTTTGGGCGGGTGGCCGGGCGTGAGGCGGCGAAGAATGCGAGGAATTAGGTTGGGGTTCACTCCCCTGCGAGCACGGCGCGCGGAGAGAGCCCCTCACCCCTACCCTCTCTCCGCGAAGAGCGGGGAGAGGGAGACAACAACGACGATGGGAGGATTGATGATGCGCGTAGCGATTTTCTCTGCTGTTGCAGTTCTGATGTCTGCAACACTGGCGAACTCCGCCGAGCCGATCGCGCTGCGCGACATGGGCTCGTTCCATGTCGGCGGACGGCTGGTCGAAATTTCCGGCAAGCCGGTGAAGGAAGTCACCTTCACGCCCGGCGGCGTGCCGGCAAAGGTCGATCCGAACGGCACCTATCAGGTCGAGCAGATGTATGTGCAGTATTTTCTGCCCGCCAACGAAAAGGGCGCCTATCCGCTGCTGATGTGGCATGGCGGCGGGCTGACCGGCGTCACCTATGAAACGACGCCGGACGGACGCGAAGGCTGGCTGAACTATTTCCTGCGCAAGGGCTGGGCCGTCTACAATTCCGATGCGGTCGAGCGCGGCCGCGCCGGCTGGGCGCAATATCCAGACATCTTCAAGGGCGAGCCGGTGTTTTTAACTACGGCGAACCCGTTCGAGCGCTTTCGCATCGGCGATGGTGCGGGCTCCTATGATCCGGATCCCGCCAAGCGCAAGCTGATGCCGGGCAGCCAGTTTCCGAACGAGGGCTATGAGAATTTCGTCAAGCAGAACGTGCCGCGCTGGACCACCACCGACGATGCCATCATCGCCGCCTATATAGCTGAAATCGATCGCGTTGGTCCGTCCATCATCCTGTTCCACAGCCAGGCCGGCAGTTTCGGCTTCAAGGTGGCGCAGGCGCGGCCCGACAAGGTCAAGGCGCTGATTGCAGTCGAGCCGGCCGGCCTCGGCGATCCCGCCAAGGCCGACCTGCTGAAGAACATTCCGACGCTGATCATCTACGGCGACTACATCGAAAAGGATTCGCGCTGGCCGAAGATTCGCGCCAACGGCATTGCGTTTGCGGACGCCGTCAAGGCGGCCGGCGGCAGCGTCGATGTCGTCGACCTGCCGCAGGCCGGCATCAAGGGCAATTCGCACATGGTGATGATGGACAAGAACAATGCCGAGGTCGCCGCACTGATCCAGAAATGGCTCGAAGGCAAGGGCCTGACGAAGTAACCGGAAAGGCCGGAGGGCAGGAAGCAACGGATGCACGGAACGCGAATCCTTGATGAAGCCGACCGCCTGATGACGGTCTGTAATTCCTGCCGCTATTGCGAGGGACTGTGCGCGGTCTTTCCGGCGATGGAAATGCGCCGCGCCTTCTCCGACGGCGACCTCAACTACCTCGCCAATCTCTGCCACGCTTGCGGCGCCTGCTACACCGATTGCCAGTTCTCGCCGCCGCATGAATTCGACGTCAATGTGCCGAAGACGCTCGCGGTGGCGCGCGCCGAATCCTGGGCCGCCTATGTTTGGCCCCGCGCCTTTGCCGGCGCGTTCGCGCGCAACGGGCTCGTCATCAGCCTCGTCGCGGCGCTCAGCGTCGCCGCGTTCATTTTCGGCTTTGCGGCTTTGCACGACCGGCAGGTGCTGTTCGGCGTGCATACCGGCCCCGGCGCGTTCTATAAATTGATGCCGCACAACGCGATGGTAGCCCTGTTCGGCGCGGCGTTCCTTTATGCGATCGTCGCGCTGGTGATGGGCGTGCGCGCGTTCTGGCGCGATATCGGCGAGCCCGTCGGCATGAAGACCGATGC
The DNA here is from genome assembly GCF_056174665.1 of Bradyrhizobium sp. WYCCWR15520. Taxonomy (NCBI): domain Bacteria; kingdom Pseudomonadati; phylum Pseudomonadota; class Alphaproteobacteria; order Hyphomicrobiales; family Nitrobacteraceae; genus Bradyrhizobium; species Bradyrhizobium sp. WYCCWR15520. The sequence goes on along the minus strand of NZ_JBWBWM010000043.1, from coordinate 23,748 downwards.
GGGTTCGCTGCTGCAGGCCATCCGCGATGCCGGCGAGCTGCGCTATCTCGACGGCGGCGGCGTCGGCTGCTTCAACGAGGACGATCGCCCGACCGACCGCCGCCGGCTCTATCATCATTTCACCTTCTACGGCTTTGCGCTGTGCTTCGCCTCGACCTCAGTTGCGACGCTCTATCACTATCTGTTGGCGCGGCAGGCGCCGTATCCATGGTGGGATCTGCCGGTCGTGCTCGGCACGCTCGGCGGCATCGGGTTGCTGATCGGGCCGATTGGTTTGCTCGCCGAGCGATGGAAGCGCGATTCGGTGCTGGTCGACGAAGCGCGCTACGGCATGGATATCGCGTTCATCGTGATGCTGTTCCTGACCAGCCTCACCGGCATGGCGCTTTTGATCTTGCGCGAGACCGCCGCGATGGGCCCGCTGCTGGCGTTGCATCTCGGCGTCGTGTTCTCGCTGTTCGTCACCATGCCCTATGGCAAGTTCGTCCACGGCATCTATCGCTTCACCGCGCTGGTGCGTTATGCGCGGGAGCGGCGTGCGATGGCGCATGGGGCGGGAGAATAGAGTCGCTACTCTCTCCCCGTCATTGCGAGGAGCGCCAGCGACGAAGCAATCCATTTCTCAGCAAGCGGCGACATGGATTGCCTCGCGGAGCCTGTCCGAGTCATCGTCCTAATGCGATCAGGCGGTATCGCGGGTGGCGGCGGAGGAGGCGGCGGCCGGTAACGAATCGTAGGGTGGGCAAAAGCGACAGCGTGGCCACCATTCAGGAAATGCGTTCGGTGAATGGATGGTGGGCACGGCGCTGACGCGCCTTTGCCCACCCTACGGCCGTTATTCCGGCGCAACGAATTAATGCACCAATGCCTGCGATTTGGTCTGGCATTGGCGCTCACCAATACCTATCTGCGATTCAGGAAGGAAATTTGCCCCAAGGACAACTCCGATAAAGGAGCCGTCTTATGGCGAACGTACTCACCACTGGGGCCTGGCTTTCTGCCCCGATCAAAAAACCCTCATTTTTCGCACGATTGTTGCGCGCTAACGCCGAAGCTCGACAACGACGGGCTGAACGCGCTGTTGCGGACTATATTGCTTCCCACGGCCTGCAGCGGCTGTCGGATGATGCAGAGCGCCAAATTGCTCGTCTGCTCGTCAAGGCGGGGCATTAGCCATGGTCACACTCATCATCATGCACGTGGCGACCAAGCTCGCTCGTATCGGGAAAGAGGTTCTTGAAACCTGGCGCGAAGCTCAGCAACTTCGCCGCACCCTTGCCGGCCCGATGGAGGAGTAGCAAGAGGCGCCGAAGCGCCGTATCCACCATCGCGCAAGCGTTTTGGCGGTGGCACGTGAAGCCTGTCATCAGGCACGCATTTCGCGCGTGCCTGTGGCTTCGCGCACACCCGGCGCATCACGATCCAGCGATCAACCGCTGTTGCTTCAGTATCGCTCCATGATCTGATCGAGCTTCCTGCTGAGCAGCCAGGACATGCCGAGGAACGCGACCAGCATCACGAGACCCAGACCCGAAGAGGCGTTGTTGATGGACGTCTCCGAAAACTGACCGAAGGCATAGCCGGCCGAGACAACAGCTCCGGACCAAAGGCCCGCCGCGACGAAATTGAGCGCAAGGAAAGTGGACCAGGGCAGCCGCGAGATCCCGTAAGCAAACCCCGCGAGCCCGCGGATGCCATGCGGGAAACGATGAAACAGGATCATCCAGAAATAGTGACGGTCCGTCAGTCGGACGACGGTCTGGATGGGACGTTCAAACCGCGGAAAACGATCGAGCAAGCGTTCGCCGTAGCGCCGCCCGATCCAGAAGCGAATGGCGTCGCCGGCGAAACTACCGAACCAGCAGACCACGATGAGCTTGCCAAGACCTAGCGCGCCTGAATGCGCCGCGTAGCCCGCGAATAGCGCAAGCAGCAGACTATGCGAGGCCGCATAGGCAAACATGAAGCTGTAGGCCGCATCGCCGTGTTGGCTTATGAGGTCGAGGAACGAGGTCAGATCCGTTGGAAACAGCAATGTAAGCCCACCCACTCGCTCATGGAATGTTCCCCCAGATGAGTGGGTTCGGCCTGAACGCTAGCACTCCGCGGAAGGCCACGGAAGCCAATAGAAAGGCTTACGGCCGACAGCTTTGCACGCCGAGCGTGTTTGCAAGTGAGATAGGCCGCACAACGGGTCAGGACGCGTACCCGCTAATCGAGCCTGAGTGCGGCTTGATCGATGACCGCCATGCCCCGATAGCGGCCAAATTCCAGCGCGCGGCGAAATGACGCGATGTGCCAAGAGCGGACGTCGAGGGTTTTCCTCCGACGACTTCCTATGGAACCGATACCTGCCAATTCGAGTGGCAGCGATCAGATCTGCGTCGCACTTCGTATGGAAGTTATTTGCCAGCCACGAAATAAAAGTCCTGCCTTCCGGAAATCGAGCCGTAGCTGAAAGGCTTTTGCTTGCGACCGGTCGCTTCCATGACGTCGTCGCGAACGAAATCGAAAAGCCTGCGGACTTCGAGGCCGGGCGTTGGAAGATTTTTGACGAAGGCAGATGCGAACGGACTGTTAATCCCGTCACCGTCGAGCGCGGTCTCGCCATCCTTGGCAGCATAAACCACGAGCGTTCCCGCCTCCGGCTCGACAGCGGCCAGACCTCGCGATACCGAACGGGACGCGACTGTTAGCGTACGCTTCATTTGGTTGGCGAATGGGTTGTCGCGGCAGGCATCGAGAATTACGAGGCGTAGTTTCCTGGCGCGCTCCGCTGCATTTAGAACCTGTTCAAGCGGTACGGCTTCAAATCCAATATCGCGATCCGCGGCAATTTTGGCGTCGGTCGGAATGAGATAATTGATTCCGCCAACTTCCATACCATGTCCGGCATAATATACGACTGCCCAGTCCACCGTTTCTGCACGGGCTGCGAAATCGCGCAGGGCGCTAACCAAGGCGTCTTTTCGGAGATTGGTCAGCAAAGTAACTGTTTCAAACCCGGTGCGTCTTAAGACGTCGGCGACAAGGTTTGCGTCGCGCACAGGGTTCGGTAATGCGGCCACGTTTTCATAAGCAGAATTGCCAACGACAAGGGCGATGCGACGATCATTATTCGACACCGGTGCAGTAACAATGGCTGGAGCAACGTTGGCTTTCTCGAGCAACGCCGTTGCAGGTTGCGATGAAGGCAAGACGGCAAGCCGCTCTCGCGCCATGTCCTGCGCCCATTTTGTGGCCTTTTGTCTCAATCCGAGCGTAGTATTGAAGTCAGACCGCGCTTTGGCGAAATCTGCGAGCTTCTCATAGGCCAGTCCACGATTGACGTACGCGTTTGCATACGTGGGATCCAGCCGTATCGCCTCGGTGTAGTCTGCAGTGGCGCGGTCCGGATCGTCTTTGTTGCCGTAGGCGTTCCCCCGGTTGTAGTACGCGTTCGCATTCTTGGGATCCAGTCGTATCGCCTCGGTGTAGTCGGCAATGGCACGATCCGTGTCGCCTTTGTTGCTGTAAGCGTTCCCCCGGTTGTAGTACGCGTTCGCATACGTGGGCTCCAGGCGTATCGCCTCGATATAGTCGGCAATGGCACGGTCCGTGTCGCCTTTGTTGCTGTAGGCGTTCCCCCGGTTGTAGTACGCGTTCGCATACGTGGGCTCCAGCCGTATCGCCGCGGTGTAGTCGGCAATGGCACGGTCCGTGTCGCCTTTGTTGCTGTAAGCGTTCCCCCGGTTGTAGTAGGCTTTCGCATACTTGGGATCTCGCTGCCCCGCGCTGGCGTTGATTGCACGCGTGCACGCCGCGACGGCGACTTCGCCAGTTTCGCGGAAGCAGCGCGTCGTGTCATCTGCGGCTGCGGGGTCAGCGATGACAAGGATTGCAAAGCAGAACAATAGTTTGCGAAGCATACGAAAGCCCTCATTACCGGTGCCCCGGTCGGAACCAGCATTTAAGCAATGCAAACTATCGAGGCAATTAGCTAAGCCTTGTGATCAAAATCACAAAACTTGGCTCCCAGAACTACCGTAGGGTGGGCAAAGCGTAGCGTGCCCACCATCGCCTGCGAGCGTGAAATGGTGGGCACGGCGCTGACGCGCCTTTGCCCACCCCCACAAATTTCGCACTGACGAGACTACAAATCCACCACCACGTAATCGCTCTCGACCGAGACCGCGATCGTCTCCGCAACATACGGCCCCTTCACCACCGCCGATCCCGACTCCACATTCACTGGATACGCCCGCGCACGGAAGCGTTTGGGGTCGCAGTAGGACTGCCCGGTGCGGATGTCGAATTCCCAGCCGTGCCAGGGACAGCGGATGATTTCACCGAGCTTTGTATATTCGATCTCGCCGGGATCGGAGGATTGCGCCAGCCCGATCAGCGGGCCCTCGCACAGCGCCGCGCCCTGGTGCGGGCAGCGGTTCAGCAGGCCGAAGAACTCGCCCTTGATGTTGAAGATCGCGATCGGCCGCCCATCGATGTCGAGGAATTTTCGCGTTCCCGGCGGAAGCTCGTCCACCGGGGCAATGACGTGCCGAGTCATTTTAAGGCCGCATGATCTATTTCGAAAAACCGGGTCCCACTTTTTCGGATCATGCTACGCAATCCCGTACAGCTTCTTGGCGTTGCCGAGATAGAACGCTTCGCGGTTGGCATCGCTGACGCCGGGCGGCAGCACGCGCGACGGCTCGTCGAAATCCCAATGTGGGTAATCGGTGGCGAACAGCAGCTTGTCCCAGCCGATCCATTCGATGGTCTGGAACAGATGATCGCGGCGCTCCGGGTCTTCCATCGGCTGCGTGGTCCACCAGATGTGGTCGCGGATATATTCCGACGGTTTCCGCTTGAGATACGGCACCTCGCTGTGCAGCCGTTCAAAACTCTTGTCGAGCCGCCAGCCGAGCGACGGCGCCCAGCCGAAGCCGGCCTCGATCATGACCATCTTCAGTTTGGGATAACGCTCGAAGACGCCTTCGAGCACAAGGCTCGCCAGCACGGTCTGCTGGCACTGCGCATGGCCGACCATCTCCTCGATGTAGAAGCTAGGCCAACCGGACGGGGTGAGCGGGTTGCCGCCGAAGCCGAAAGCGTGCACGCCGACCGGCAGGCCGATCTCCTGCGCCGCCTCGTAGACCGGCCAGTAGCGGCGCTGGCCGAGCGGCTCGACGTTGCGGGAGAGCAGCAGCACCTGCACGAAGTTCGGATCGCCCGCGCGCTTGCGGACTTCGGCAGCGGCGGCCACCCCATCCTCATTGGCGACAACGATCGAACCCTTCAGGCGCTTGTCCTTGCTGGTCCATTTTTCGATCTGCCAGTCGTTGATCGCGGCACAGAGCGCGCCGGCGAAATCCTGGTTGCGCAGGCCCTGCCCGGTGGCGAGCGGATTGAGCACGCCGAGCGCGACGTTGTAGGGATCGAGCAACTGCTTCTGCATGAAGGACAGCGAAGAGCCCTGCGGCCCGCCTTCCGGCGGCCAGGCGTCGCGGCGCGAGGCGTTCGGCTGCGCCTTCGGATAGGGCGGGCCTTCCATCATGCCGTGATAGGCCTGAATGCCGTACGTCTCGAGATGCGAATGCCAGCGCTTCGCCAGAAATGGATAGAGTTCGTCCTTGGTCGCGCGCGCCGGATGAATGTCGCAATCGGCGATCGCGGTCTTGATGCTGGTGGATACCGAAGGCTCAGGGCGAAACTGGACGTTCATGGCGTCGTCTCCTTCGCTAATTCCAACCGGCCATATGTCGCGAGCGGATTGTCGATCATGATCTTGCGCACCAGATCGCCCGACAGGCCCGGCGGCAGCACCTCATCGCCGTCGAACTGCCAGTGCGGATAGTCGGTCGAGAATAGGAGCAATTCGTCCGACTGCATATGGTCAAACAGGCGGTTCAGGGTTGCGGGATCGGGCGGCGCATCGACCGGCTGCAGTGAGAAGCGGATGTTGCTGCGCACAATCTCCAGCGGCGCGCGATCGACCCACGGCGTTTCCATCCGTATGCCGCGCCAGAACTTGTGCAGCCGCCACAGATAGGCCGGCAGCCAGGTGAAGCCCGATTCCAGCATCACCATTTTCAGATTCGGATGGCGGGCGAACACGCCTTCGACGATCAGGCTGGTGAGCTGGGTCTGGAACGCCGTCGCTTGGGCTACGTAATCCTCGATGTGGTAGGAACCCCAGCCGACCGAGGTCGGCGGATTGTGATAGGCGCTGCCGGCATGGACACCGACGGCCAGGCCCAGCCGCTCGGCGGCGGCGTAGATCGGCCAGTAGGCGCGTTTTCCGAGCGGCATGTCGCCCATGACCAACATCAGCACCTGGACGAAGCGCTTATCCTCAGCGCAGCGCTCGATCTCCGCGACCGATTTCTCGACGCTCTGGGTCGGGATCACGATCGAGCCGCGCAGCCGATCGTCCTTGTCGAGCCATTCTTTGGTCAGCCAATCGTTCAATGCGCGGCAGAACGCGTCCTGCATGTCCTCGGAAAACACCATCTGCACGCCATAGAGCGGATTGCAGATGCCGTAACGCACGCCGAACCGATCGAGCGCCTGCTTCTGCATGTCGGCGAGATCGGCACCCGGCTTGCCCTGCGCCGGCCGCCAGTCCGGCCGCGAGGAAATCGGCGAATTGGTTGGATAGGATTGCGAGACCAGATCGGTCATGCCGCGCGTCGTCACCTGATCGCGCCAATAGTCGTTCATGTAGGGAAGCAGGCTGGTCAGATGCGGAACGGCGGGATGCAGATCGCAATCCATGCCACCCGGGATCGGCGACGTCATGGTGTTTCCTCGTATGCCCGCACGACGCAGTTGTTTGAGGTATTCAATCAGGGCCACATGCGCCCCGCAACTCGGCAAACGTGAACCTCCTGTGCTAGAAAAACATGACTGGCGAGATTTTTGGGAGGTGAGATGAACGAACTCGTTACCATTGCGGAAAAGATCGCCACCCAACTGATCGCGCGCAAACAGACGATTGCGGTGGCGGAATCTTCAACCGGCGGGCTGATCTCGGCGGCGCTGTTGTCAGTGCCCGGCGCGTCCGCCTATTTCCTCGGCGGCGCCGTGGTCTACACGCGTGATGCGCGGCGGTTGTTGATGGACATTCCGGACGAGGCGATGAAGGGCATTCGCTCGGCATCGGAGCCTTACGCCAGACTGCTGGCGAGCCAGGTTCGCCAGCGCTTTGCGACCGACTGGGGCTTGTCGGAGACCGGCGCGACCGGGCCGACCGGCAATCGCTACGGCGACGCCGCTGGTCATAGCTGCATGGCGATCTCTAGTCGGGTGGTGCCGTTAGGCAGGCTGGAGAACGTGACGCTGGGTGGGGTGCGCTCAGTGATCACGCTGGAGACAGGCCGCAGCGATCGCCAGGCAAACATGCAGGCGTTCGCGAAGACGGCACTGGAGTTGTTGCTGCTGCATCTAGATTCGTAGGGTGGGCAAAGCGAAGCGTGCCCACCATCTTGATCCGTTATGTGAGTGGTGGGCACGCTGCGCTTTGCCCACCCTACTGCCCTACGCGAGGATCGCATCATGCAACAATTCGACCGCGCCGCAGAAGATCTCGGCAACTCGATCCATTTCGAGCACGTCAACGTCACCATCCCCGATCAGCGGCTGGCGACGCTGTTCTATGTCGCGGGCCTCGGGCTGACCCGCGATCCCTATCTGATGGTCTCGGACACCAACATGTGGGTCAATGCGGGGCGGAGCCAGTTTCATCTGCCGAACGGTACGCCGCAGGTGCTGCGCGGCCATACCGGCATCGTCATCGCGGGCCGCGCGGCGCTGCTGGAGCGATTGGCATCGGTCGCGAAGAAGCTCGAGGGCACAGCGTTTGCGTATCGAGAGCACAACGACCATGTCGAAGCGATCTGCCCATGGGGCAACCGCGTGCGCTGCTATGAGCCGGATGCCGCGCGCTTCGGGCGCATCACGCTCGGCATTCCCTATGTCGAGTTCGACGTACCCGTCGGGACGGCGAAAGCGATTTGCGGCTTCTATCCGGCGATCATGGGGATGCAGGCCGAGCTTGTGAATGGCGATGGCACCGTGGCGCGCGTCAATGCCGGCAAGAACCAATATCTGCAGTTCCGCGAGACCGACCGGATGCTGCCGGATTACGACGGGCATCACGTGCAGATCTACATCACGGACTTTTCCGGCCCATATCGCCGCCTGCGCGAGCGCGGCCTGATCTCGCAGGAAGACAACCAGTATCAGTACCGCTTCCGCGACATCGTCGATCTCGACAGCGGCAAGCACCTGTTCACCGTCGAGCACGAGGTCCGCAGCGCCACGCACCCGATGTTCATGCGGCCGCTGGTCAACCGCAACCCGGCGGAGACCAACCGCACCTACGCGCCGGGCCATGAGGAATGGGCGTGGGCGATGGGACCGGATGAGTATGACAGGAGATAGCGGGACGTAGCCCGGATGAAGCGCAGCGAAATCCGGGGCAGTGCCAGCCAGATGAACCGATTCCCGGATTGCGCTTCGCTCCATCCGGGCTACGCAGACGTCCTCACCTCTCCCGGAACGAGCGCATCAGCTGGTCGCTGAACGGCTTCATCAGATAGGAGAACATGGTGCGGTCGCCGGTCTGGACGAAGGCTTCCACCGGCATGCCCGGGATGATCTTGACGTTGTCGCCGAGGCGGGCGACTTCGGCCGGCGGCAGCGAGACGCGGATGGTGTAATAGCTCTGGCCGGTGCGCTGGTCGGTGGTGACGTCGGCGGAGACGCGAGTCACCACACCATTGAGTTCCGGCGTGGTGCGCTGGTTGAAGGCGGATAGCCGCAGCAGCGTTTTCTGGCCGATCTGCAGCTTGTCGATATCCTGTGGATTGACCTTGGCCTCGACCGAGAGATCGTCGGCCCGCGGCACGACCATCATGATGGCGTCACCGGCGGTGATCACGCCGCCCACAGTGTGCACCGTCGACTGCAGCACGACGCCGTCCTGCGGCGCGCGGATGTCGATGCGGCGCAATTGATCCTCGGCGGTGACCTTGCGCTCGACGAACTCGCCGATCTTGTCGTTGGTCTCGCGCAGGTCCTTGGAAACTTCGCTGACGACGTCCTTGTCGATCTGGATGATCTGCAGTTCGGTTTCGGTGATCTTGCCCCTCGCCTGCGCCCGCGCGGCGATATATTGCGCACGCTCGCCCGACAGGCGGGCGAGGTCACGCTCCAGCACCGTCAGGCGCGAGATCTGGATCAGGCGCTGCTCATAGAGCTGGCGGACGCCGACCAGCTCTTTCTCCACCAGCGCGATTTCCTTTTCCTTGGCCTGCTCCTGCGCGGTGAGGCCGGCGATCTCCTCGTTGAGCTGCGCCACGCGCTCGCGCAACTGCGATTTCTGCCCGGCGCGCCCGAACACGCGGACCTCGAACAGTTTTGTTTCGCTCGCGATGACGTCGCGGACATCGGGGTCGTCGGCGCGATCGGCGAGCTGCGGCGGAAACTTGATCTTGTCGAGGCCGCGCTGCTCCGCCTCCAGCCGCGCGGCGCGCGCCCACAAGCCGTTCAGCGTCTTGACCACGATGGCAAGGCTGGCCTTGACCACGGTCTCGTCGAGCCGCACCACAACGTCGCCGGCCTTGACGATATCGCCGTCGCGCACGCGGACCTCGCCGACCACGCCGCCGGTCGGGTGCTGCACCTTCTTGACGTTGGAATCGACCACCACCGAACCCGGCGCGATCAGCGCGCCCGAAATCTGCACCGTCGAGGCCCAGCCGCCGAACCCGCCGACGATCACCAGCATCAGCGCCAGACCCAGGATCAGGTGCGAGCGGATCGAGCGGCGCGCGCCTTTCAGCTCCGCGGTCATGATTTCTTCGCAGCTCCCGCTTCGGAAACGATCTTGATCGGCGGCGGCGGCGACGGAACGCGCTGCAGCACCTGGCCGAGCACGGTTTCCTTCGGACCGAACGCCTGCATGCGGCCGTCCTTCAAGACCAGCAATTGATCGACCGCCTCGATGCCGATCGGCCGGTGCGCCACCACGACCACGATGGCGCCGCGCTCCCGCGCGGCGCGCACCGCGCGGGTCAGCGCCTCGTCGCCCTCGCTGTCGAGGTTGGAGTTCGGCTCATCGAGCACGATCAGGAACGGATGGCCATAAAGCGCGCGCGCCAGCGCCACGCGCTGCGCCTGCCCGGCCGAGAGCGAAGCGCCCTGCTCGCCGATCTGGGTGTCATAGCCCTCGCGCATCTTGATGATCATCTCATGCACGCCGGCTTCCTTGGCAGCAGCGATGATGGCGTCCGACTTCGCCTCGGGGTCGAAGCGGCAGATGTTCTGCGCCACGGTGCCGGCGAACAGTTCCACGTCCTGCGGCAGATAGCCGATGTGACGGCCGAGCACGTCCGACGACCACTGGTCGAGCGCCGCGCCGTCGAGCCGCACCTTGCCGCGGGCGGGCGTCCAGACGCCGACCAGCGCGCGCACCAGCGACGATTTTCCGGAGCCGCTCGGACCGATCACGCCGACGCCGGTGCCGGCCTCGACAGCGAAATTGACGTCCTGCACGATGACGCGCTGCTCGCCCGGTGGCACGATGCTGACGGCCTCGACCGACAGCCGCTTGGTCGGCGCCTGCAGCGCCGTCTGCGCGTTCGACGCCGGAATCTGCTCCAGCAGCTTGGAAAGACGATGCCAGCTCTGCCGCGCGGCGACAAAGCCCTTCCAGTGCGCAATGGCAAGGTCGACGGGGGCCAGCGCGCGGGCGCTCAGGATCGAGCCCGCGATGATGATGCCGGCGGTCGCTTCCTGATGGATCACGAGATAAGCGCCGACTGCAAGCACCGCCGACTGCAGCATCATGCGCAGCACCTTGGCGACGGCGCCGAGGCCGCCGGCAATGTCGCTGGCGCGCTGATTGCCGGCCAAGTAGGTCTCATTGGCCTCGCCCCAGCGCTTCATCAGTCGTCCGGACATGCCCATCGCGACCAGCACTTCGGCGTTGCGGCGGCTGGTGGCGGCGAGATCGTTGCGCCGCGCCGCCAGCGTCATCGCCTCCTTGGCCGGCGTGCGCGACAGGAATTCGGTGATCAGCGTCAGCGCTACCAGAATGATGGCGCCAGCCAGCGCCGTGACGCCGAGCAGCCAGTGGAACGCAAAGCAGATCGCGAGATAGAACGGCAGCCACGGCAGATCGAAAAACGCGCCCGGCCCCATGCTGCCGAGAAATGACCTGACATTGTCGAGATCGCGCAAGGGCTGCAGCCCCTCGTTGCGGGCGCCGACCATCAGCGGCAGCCGCACCACGGTTTCGAACACGCGCGCATTGATGGCCTCATCGAGCGCGGTGCCGATACGGCCGAGGATGCGGCCGCGAATCAGATCGAGGCCTCCTTGCGCGATGTAGAGGCCGGCGGCGAGAATCACGAGGCCAACCAGGGTCGGCACGCTGCGGCTCGGCAACACGCGATCGTAGACCTCCAGCATGAAGATCGAGCCGGTCAGGTACAGCAAATTGATCATGCAACTCATGACGCCAACGCCGATAAAGGCGTTGCGGCAGGCGCGCAGCGCCTCACCGAGCTCGGATTTCCGGACGCCGGGAGCGGCTGCCATAAATGCGTGTCTCTTCAGGACGATCGGGTAACGTGCTGGTTTTAGCGATGTTTTTGGACATCGTCTATTTATGTCACGTTAACCTGCCTTTAGTTCACCCCGATGAGCGGGGCGGAGACGCGTCTGGGCAGCTAATTCGAGGCCGGCGCAAGTCCTGCGGCGGGTTCGGGCTTCGCCGGGCGCGGAAACGGTGCCAGAATCACCGACATCGAGACCCGGCCGATCTCGCCATGGACGTCGAGCAGGACGCCGCTTCCGACGCCAAGGTCGGCCGCGGGCCGCCAGCGGGCCTGCGCGCGAACGCCGACCCATTCGCCGGCCGGCTGGCGGAACAACTGAACCGTCAGATTCGGGTTCGGATCCGCCACCACGTCCTGGAATGGACGGGCGATGCCATGGGTCCAGTCCGCCGGGCCGAGCACCGAGGATAGCGGCAGCTTCGGCGAGGATCCTGCGCCGTCGATGATCGTCTGGTTCATGCGAAACCAGGCGACGCCGTCGCCTTCGCGGGCCTCCATCGCCTCCATGAACCACGGCTTGCCATGCGCCGCCCGCCGGGTGCGAATCGGCAACTGCGTGAGATCGGCAGCCTCGCGCGGGGAGTCGGCAAAGCCGGGCACTTCAACGGCGCGTTCGCGCGACAGCGTCACCCGCACGGTGGCGCAGGGCTGGTCCTCGCCGGCCGGCCACAGCGCGTTGTCGACCACGCTGACGCGGCCGCCGTCGGTCACGACCGACAGCGCGGTTCGCAACGGCGCCATCGGGGTCGGCCGCAGGAACCAGGCCGACGAGGCGATCGCCGTGCCCCAGTTTCGCCGATCGGCCAGCGCCTCGATTTCCGCCGTCAGAAGGCTTGCGACCGCCCCGCCCTGCGGGCCCGCGAAAGGACCGGCGGCAAGGGCGGTGGGCTGCCAGCGGTTGGGGCCTGTGGATTCGAAGATGGCCATGGCTCGGATTCCAGAGATGAGCAGGGTTGAGCGTCGGGCCAATCTGGCGGAAACTTGGGCCTGTAACAAAAGGGAATTCGTCACCTCAGATGAATATCATTCATCCGTCTGATGCACCCGGCACGTCGCTGCGCGCGATTCCTCCCCTGCCGGCGCTGCTGGCGTTCGAGCGCGCCGCCACGCAATTGAGCTTTCGCCGCGCGGCGCGCGATCTCTCGCTCAGCCCGTCCGCGATCAGTCATCAGATCCGCGGACTGGAACAGCAGTTCGGCACAAGGCTGTTCGTGCGCGGCGCGCGTTCGGTGCGGCTGACGGCGGACGGCGAGCGTTATCTCGCAAAGGTCTCCGCGGCGCTGGCGGCGCTGCAGGAAGCCGGCCGCGACATGCTGCGAAATCGCCGCGATGCCAGCGCCGAACTCTGGATCAGTTCGCTGCCGTTCTTCACTTCGGCCGTGCTGATCCCGGCGCTGCCGGAGTTCAAGCGGCGCCATCCAGGGCTCACGCTGCGCATCGAGGCGACGCATCAATATGCCGACTTCAATGCCTCGCGCGTCGACGTCGCCATCCGCTATGGCCGCGAACATTCCACCGGGCTGAAATTCGAACCGCTGGTCGCGGTGAAGGGCCTGCCGGTCTGCGCACCCGCGCTGGTCAGGGGCGGATTGAAGGCACCTGAAGACCTGTCGCGAGAGGTGCTGATTCACCTGACGACGCAGCCGCGCGCCTGGCCAGTCTGGCTGCGCGAGGCCGGCCTGTCGCATCTCACCCCGCGCGGGCATCTGTGGCTCGACAGCGTACCGGCGATGCTGGACGCCGCCGAACAGGGCCTTGGCGTGACGCTCGGCATGTCGCCGCTGATCAGGGCGCGGCCCTCCTTTGGCAAGAAACTGGTGGCGCCGTTCGCGTTCGAGGCCGCGCATAGCGAGACGATCTACCTCGTCTCCCGCACTGAGCAGGCGCGCGACCGCCGGATTGCCGCGGTCCGGCGCTGGATCGTCGAGGCGGTCAGCCGCGCGAAATAGCGCGCGCTACCACCGCCCGCCGGTTCGGAGCAGCCGTACGATCACAAGCAGGATGATGGCGCCGATGGTGGAATAGACGATTTCGGACACCAGCCCGGTGCCGAGACGAATGCCGAGCTTGGGAAACAGCAGGCTCGCGAGCAGCGCGCCGGCAATGCCGACGAGAATGTCGCCGATGATGCCGAAGCCGGTGCCGTGCACGATCTTGCCGGCAAGCCAGCCGGCCACCAGGCCGACAAACAGAATGACGAGAATGCCTTCGTTGGAAATTACCATGTTCAGCCCCCAGATTCGCAGCGCACGCGGGCGACCATCTGCCCATCATGGTCCGATGTGACCGGCCGTCCGCACGACTTCATATGCGGCCAGCGAAGTGAAACTTTTTTATGTCACGCGCGTTATGTCGCCATGAAACAGAGCGATATTTGGTACGTCACCTTTGGTCCGGACAAGACGGATGAGACTGCGGAGAGCATGGCCCGCTCGACCCGCACCTTCAAATCCGAGATCGACGCAAAATTGTTTGCGATGCAAATCCTGGCCAAGGGCTGGTCCGCCAGCGCCGGCACGCTCAACCCGCATCAGCCGAAGCAAGTCGTGGGACCGTCACAGATCGAGCAATGGGCCGATCCGGGATTGGGCGGGTAGCTTCTCTCACGTGTCCAGACGCGGTGCAGCGCGATTTTTTTCGTCATGGCCGGGCTTGTCCCGGCCATCCACGTCTTTGTCGCTGCAATGCCGTGAAGACGTGGATGCCCGGGACAAGCCCGGGCATGACGAAGTTCAATTGCGTCATCACTTGTCAGGTAGCAGCAACTGCATTAGCCCGCTCCGCCAGCACACACCTCGCCGTTCGATCCGCCGACACCTGCACATTCGGCGGTAATCGCTCGCTGCAGCGCGGCTGCGCAACCGCGCAGCGCGGCGCGAAGGAGCAACTGACGGGCGCCTTGTCCAGCGAGGGCGGCGTGCCCGGGATGGTTTCAAGGCGCTGGCCGCGCTTGGCGCCGTGGACGGTCGAAGCCAGCAAGCCCTTGGCATAGGGATGCACCGGGGTGCGGACGATGTCGCGCAAGGTGCCCTGCTCCACGATCTGACCGGCATACATCACGGCAACGCGGTCGCAGATTTCAATCGCGACGCCGATATCGTGGGTCACGAAGATCACGGACATGCCGAACTCGCGCTGCAATTCGCGGAGCAGCAGCAGAATCTGGATCTGCACGGTGGCGTCCAGTGCCGTGGTCGGTTCGTCCGCCAGCAAAATCTTCGGCTTGCAGGCGAGCGCCAGCGCGATCATTGCGCGCTGGCGCATGCCGCCCGACATTTCGTGCGGATAGGCCTCGAGCCGGCGCTTGGCGGAGGGGATCCGGACCACCTCCAGCATTTCCAGCGCGCGAGCCATGGCTTCCTTCTCGCTCTTGCCTTCGTGACGGATCACGCTTTCGGCGATCTGGCGGCCGATCGTGTAGACGGGATCGAGCGCCAGCGCAGGCTCCTGGAAGATCATCGAGACGGTCTGGCCGCGAAACGCCGAAAGCTCCTCGTCGTTCATCGCCAGCACGTCGCGTCCCAAAACCTTCACGGTGCCCGAAATCAGCGTGCGCTTCTTCGGCAATAGTCGCATCAGCGCGCGCAGGGTCACGCTCTTGCCGGAGCCGGATTCGCCCAGCAGGCCGAGCACCTCGCCCTCGCCCAGCGAAAGCGAGATGTCGTTGACGGCATGAACCGTGCGCTCGCCGGTGAAGCGGATATTGAGGTCGCGGATGTCGACAAGATTGCTCATGCCAATTTTGGTACCTTTTGGTGATGGTCGGTGGCGCGCTGGAACGCCGCGCCGATCCGCACCAGCCCGGCCTCGTCAAAGGCACGGCCGATCAATTGCATGCCGACGGGCAGGCCCTTGCTGGTGAAACCGGCGGGAATCGAAAGCGACGGCAGGCCGAGATAATTGATCGGACGGGTGAAGCGCGTGATCCGCTGGATCACGGCTTCCGCATCGAGGCTGTTGCCGACGTCGCTCTCGGCAATCGTCGCCGCCGGCATTGGCGCCACCGGCGCGATCACGGCATCGGTGCCTTCCACCGCCGCAAGGTAGGCGGCGAGCGCCGGACCGCGCCAGCGCATCGCTTCGAGATAGGTCACGGCCGGAATGGCAAGCCCGTTCTGCAGCCGCATCAGGACCTGCGCACCGTAATCCTGGGGACGTTCGATCATCCAGCGCTTGTGGAAGGCGGCAGCTTCGGTGGCGAGCACGATCTGGCAGGCGGCGGTGAGCTGGCGCTGGTCCGGCAGCTCGACCTTGACGATTTCGGCGCCTTCCTTTTTCAGCGTAGCGATGGTCTCATCCAGCACCCGCGCCACTTCGGAATCGAGATCGTCGACATAGAAGGCGGTCGGCACGCCGATCTTCAGGCCCTTCATCGAGCCCGTGGTCGCGGCCATGTAGTTCGGCACCGGCTGCGTCGACGTGGTCGGATCCTCGGGATCGGCGCCCGCCATCAGCCCCACCAGCAGCGCACAGTCCTCGACGGTCTGCGCGAGCGGGCCTACGGTATCGAGCGATTGCGACAGCGGCATCGCGCCGGCGCGGCTGATCAGGCCGACCGTGGTCTTGAAGCCGGTGACGCCGCAAAAATGCGCGGGCATCCGGATCGAGCCGCCGGTATCCGAGCCCAGCGCCGCAAAGGTCAGCCGTGCCGCGACCGCGGAGCCCGAGCCGGACGACGAGCCGCCGGTGATGTGATCGACATTCCAGGGGTTACGCACCGCGCCGTAATGCACATTGTGGCCGGTTGGCCCGTAGGCGAATTCGACCATCTGCAGCGAGCCGAGCCTGACGGAGCCGGCGTCCTTCAGCCGCTGCAACGCGGTCGACGTCGTCGTCGCGACGAATTCGCGCCGGATCTTGGAGCCGCAGGTCACGACCTTGCCGGCGTCGTAATACATGTCCTTGTGCGCCATTGGCACACCAAGTAGCGGGCCGGCAATCTTGCCCTTGGCGAGATCAGCGTCGGCGGCATCGGCCGCGGCAAGCGCTGCCTCCGGCTCGATCGCCATGTAGGCGTTGACGTGCGGCTGCCACTGCGCGATCCGGTCGAGACAGGATTGCGTCGCCTCGCGCGAGGAAATTTTCTTGGCCGCGATCGCCTTGGCAACCGCAACGAGCGACATCAGGGCTGGTTCGCCGCTCATTTCGACACCTTCGCGTTCTGCACCAGCAGGAAGCTTGCCGGCTCGAGGTCCATCGGCAGCGTGCCGGCGACCGGCGCAAAGCCGTCGAAGGCCGGGCCGATGGAATTGGCGATGCGGGCGGATACTTCCGAATCCTGCGGCACGCCGGCGACGTCGGTCATTACCTTGACCTGTTTTGGATCGGGTCTTGTCATGCGGCGCTCACTCCCATGTCATTCTTGTCGGCCGGCGCGCGGCTGTGTCCGGAGCCCGGGATGGCCATGTAGCACGCCGCCTGATGGCCCATTGTATCGACATCGCTGAGGTTTGGCGTCGCATTTGCGCAGAGCGGCTCCGCAAACGGACAGCGGGTGTGAAACCGGCAGCCGGAGGGCGGGTCGATCGGGTTGGGCGGGTCGCCTGAGATCGGCGGCGTCTCGGTGCGATTATCAGGGTCGGACGACGGCATCGCTGCCAGCAGCGCCCGCGTATAGGGATGCGCCGGCGCGTCCCAGACCTTGTCGACCGGGCCGAGTTCGACCACCTCGCCGAGATACATCACCAGCACGCGGTCCGAGATATAACGCACCACGTTGAGATCGTGGCTGATGAACAGATAGGTCAGCCCGAATTCGCGCTTGAGATCGGCGAGCAGGTTGAGCACCTGCGCCTCGACGGATTTATCGAGCGCCGAGACGGCTTCATCCAGGATCACGAGCCGCGGCGACAGCGCCAGCGCCCGCGCGATATTGACGCGCTGGCGCTGGCCGCCGGAAATCTCGTGCGGGTAGCGGTTGGCAAAGGTTTCCGGCCGCAGGCCCACCTTGCCGAGCAGTTCGCGCGCCAGCGTGCGCGCGGCGGCATCGGCCATGCCGTGAACCTTTGGACCGAACGCGATCGAGTCCTCGATGGTGAGGCGCGGATTGAGCGAGGCGTAGCTGTCCTGGAACACCATCTGCATGCCACGGCGAAGTTCTCGCAGCGACAGTGCACGGCCGACCTGCAGGCCGTCATAGATAATATCTCCGGCATCGCGCTTCATCAGGTGCATCAGCAGTCGTGCGGTGGTCGACTTGCCGCAGCCGGACTCGCCGACGATGCCGACGGTTTCGCCCTTGGCAATGGAGAAGGAGACATTATCGACCGCGCGCACGGTTTTGCGCTGGCTGAACAGATCGCCCCGCACCGGGAAATGCTTGGTGAGGCCTGCGACCTGCAACAGCGGCTGCGCCGCGCCGCCGACGTCCTCGACCGGCTCCAAATGATCGACTGACGGGCTGGTTTCACTCATCGCGTCAGTTCCTGATATCCATGGCGCTACGCATGCCGTCGCTCAAAAGATTGAAGCAGATCGACACCGCAAAGATCATGACGCCCGGCAGCGCCGCCACCCATGGGTTGACATAGATCGCCGTGCGCAGCGTGTTCAGCATCAGGCCCCATTCCGGTTCCGGCGGCTTGGTGCCGAGGCCGAGGAACGACAGGCCGGCGGCGAGGATCATCGACACCGAAATCAGTCCCGTCGCGTAGACGAAGATCGGTCCGAGCACATTGCCCAGCATGTGCACGCGCATGATGGTAAAGGGCCCGGCGCCGGAGGCGCGCGCGGCTTCGACGAAATCCATGTTGCGCACGCCTGTCGTGACGCTTTCGGCGACGCGGGTGATCTGCGGAACGAATACGATGGTCAACGAGACGATCGAGTTGACGATGCCCGCGCCCAGCGCGCCCGAGATCGCGATCGCCAGCAGCACCGAGGGGAAGGCGTAGAACACGTCGATGGTGCGCATGATCGCGGTATTGAGCCGGCCGCCGACATAGCCGGCGACAAGGCCGAGCGAGGTACCGATCACGAAGGCGAAGATCACGGGCAGGATGCCGATGATCAGCGACAGCCGCCCGCCATAGATCAGCCGAGCCAGCATGTCGCGGCCGAGTTCGTCGGTGCCGAACGGATAGTTCGGCGTGCCGATATGGCGAAGCCTCCGGATCATCGAGCCCTGATAGGGATCGGCGAGGCCGAGCCAGGGCGCCAGCAGCGCGGAAGCGAAGATCAGCACCAGCACGAAGGCGCAGACCATGCTGACCTTGTCGCGCACGATGCGGCGGCCGACGGTCGCCCAATAGCCCCGCGCCTTGGTGATGGGCGCGGCTTGCAGCGCAGTATCCGACATCACGGTCATGATCAGCCCCGCTTGATGCGCGGATCGATCGCGGCCTGCGCGATATCGACCAGGAGGTTAAGGGCGACGAAGAACAGCGCCAGCACCAGGATGGTGCCCTGCAAGAGCGGCAGGTCGCGCTGGAAGATCGCCGAATTGAGCAGCAAGCCCGAGCCGGGCCAGGAGAACACGGTCTCGATCAGGATCGAGCCGCCGAGCATGTAGCCGAGCTGCAGGCCCATCACCGCAAGCGCGGTCGGAGCGGCGTTCTTGATGACGTGCTTGAACACGTCGAGTTCGCGGAGGCCCTTGGCGCGCAGGGCCTCGACGAAATCCTGCGAAAGGATATCGCCGGTGAGCGCGCGCACGGTGCGGGTGACGATACCCATCGGAATCACCGAGGTCGTGATCGCCGGCAGGATGAGATATTTCATATGCTCCCAATCCCAGCCCCACGAACCGGAACCACCGGGACCGGCGCCGACCGCGGGCAGCCAGTTGAGCTGCACCGAGAAGATGATGACCATCACCATGCCGAGCCAGTAATGCGGCACCGAAACTCCGGCAATCGCAACCGAGGTCGCGACCTTGTCGACCCATGTGTCGCGGAAATAGCCGGCGATCAGGCCGAACAACAGCCCGAGCGTGAAGCCAATCATCGCTGCGGCGATCGCAAGCGTCACGGTATTGCCGACCGCGCGCAACACTTCCGTCAGCACCGGGCGACCGGTCGCGATCGAGCTGCCAAGATCGCCGTGGAGTGCGCGCCAAATCCACAGCCCGAACTGCACCGGCAGCGGCCGGTCGAAGCCGTAAGCCGTTCGCATTTGCGCGGCGAGTTCCTGCGAGGCATCCGCCGGCAGCACCGCGACCAGCGGGTCGCCGGGCGTGATATGCACGAGCAGGAAACACACCAGCGCGACGCTGATCACGATCGGAATGACGTAGACGATACGCCGGGCGATATAAGCGAACACGGTTTGCTTTTCTTTTTCCCTTCTCCCCTTGTGGGAGAAGGTGGCGCGGACGCTAGGCCGCGCCAGATGAGGGGTTCTATCCGCGGACACAGACAATCCAGATGAGGGAGGCGTGTCCGCGGAGAAAACCCCTCACCCGGCTTCGATGCTTCGCATCGAAGCCACCCTCTCCCACTAGGGGAGAGGGTGCAACATCGCAAGTCCGGACCTACGGCGCCATCGTCACCGGCGAGAAGTCGACGAACCAGCTCTTCGGCTGCACAAAACCCTTGACCTTCGGGCTCATCGCGCGCGGCGAGACGTCGTGAGCGACGTAGAGGAACGCCGCGTCATCGACGGATGCCGCATGCAGGTCGGCGAGTGCCGCGTCGCGGGCTGCGGGATCGAAGGTCTGGCGGGCCTTGGTCACCAGCTCGTCAAACTTGGGGTTGTTGATGTAGCCCCAATTGTTCGAGACCGGCGGCGCCATCGACGATTGCAGGAAGCGCACCAGCGCGAAGAACGGGTCCATCGCCGCATAGGTGACGTTGGTGGCGTTGGCGCCGTTGGCGGTCGGATCCTTGGCGCCGCGGCGCCAGTTGGTGAACAGCGTGTTCCACTCGATGACATCGAGCTGGACGTCGAAGTAGCACTCGGCCAGTGCCTGCTGCAGATATTCGTTCATCGGCAAGGGCTGCATCTGGCCCGACCCCGAGGCGGAGGTCTGGGTCTTTACCGTCAGCTTCTTGCTCGGGCCGTATCCGGCCTCCTGCATCAGCTTCTGGGCGGCCTTCAGGTCATACTTGATCTCGAAGGTCGGCTTTCCGCGCCAGGGATGGCCGGGCTCGAACGTGCCAGTGGCCGGCACCATCAGGCCGGCGAGCAGGCCCTCTTTCAGACCTTCACGGTCGATGCAGAGATTGGCGGCCTTGCGGACGCGGATGTCGTTCCAGGGCGAGCCTTCGATGCGCGAGAACTGCCAGGGCCAGACATGCGGGGATTCATTGGCCTGAAGCTGGAAGCCGCGCTGCTTGATCTCCTTGACGGCATCCGGCGCCGGTGCCTCGACCCAGTCGACCTGACCGGACAGCAGCGCCGCGGTGCGGGCATTTGCTTCCGGCATCGGCAACAGCACCATCCGGTCGACCTTGGGCACGCGGGCCTTGTCCCAATAGCCCTCGTTCTTGACCAGTTCGAGCCGTTCGCGCGGCGTGAATTTCGACATCTTCCAGGGGCCGGTGCCCGAGGCGTCCCTGGCAAACGCGGCCCAGGCGGCCTGCGATTTCGCCTTGGCGTCGGCGCCGTCAGCCTTGTCGTAGAACGCCTGCCATTTGGCGGGGCTCGCCATGAACAGGTTGGTCAGGTTGATCGGCAGAAAACTGTCCGGCTCCTTGGTGGTCAATTCCACCGTCATGTCGTCGATCTTGCGCGCCGAGGCCAGCGTCGGCATGCGCGAGGCGGTGACGCCGACCTGGCTGGCGTCGAAATGCGGCGCATCCTGCTTCAGCACCTTCTCGACGTTCCAGACCACGGCGTCGGCATTGAAGTCGCTGCCATCATGGAATTTGACGCCGGGACGCAGCTTGAAGGTCCACTTCTTCTTGTCGGCCTCATCGACCTTCCACTCGGTCGCAAGCCCGGGAATCATGACGCTCGCCTTGCTGGCCGAGGAGAGGTCCCACATCGTCAGGCCGTCATACATCGTCAGGCCGGTGAAGCGGTTGCCCTCAAAACCCTGATCGGGTTGCCCGAGCGTGCGCGGAATATCGGCCGCCGTCATGCCGATCCGCAGCACGGTCTCGGCGCTTGCGAGCTGCGGCAGCCCCACCACCAGGGCGGTCGCCAGCAGCCACGCGGTGGCCGTCTTCTTCGATGTCTCGTTACGCATATGCAGCAATCCCTTCTCGACTTGGGTGACTAATTCTTATGCAAAGGTATGCAACGCCTGTGCCAAGGCTGGTGCGAGGGCAGGCGATTGGCTAGGGGCCATTGGCCGCACAACTCCCTGTAGAGTGCGCATCCACGCGCGCGTTCCATGCTCCATTTGGCACCAAGCTTGCATTTTTTAGCTCTACCCCCCGCCCGATGGAGCTTAAATCATGCGCACCCGATATTCGATGCTTCTTGCTGCCGCGGCAATAGCCCTCGGATTCCCTCTTGGCTTGCCCACGATTTCGGCGCAGGCGGAGACCGTTGTGCGCTACGGCATTTCGATGGCGGACATTCCGCTGACCACCGGCCAGCCCGACCGCGGCGCCGGCGCCTACCAGTTTTCGGCCTATACGATCTACGATCCGCTGGTCGCCTGGGAGATGGACGTGTCGGACCGGCCGGGCAAGCTGGTGCCGGGGCTGGCAACCGAATGGAAGGTCGACGATTCAGACAAGAAGAAGTGGCGCTTTACGCTGCGCAAGGGCGTCAAATTTCATGACGGCAGCGAGTTCAATGCCGACGCGGTGATCTGGAATCTGGACAAGGTGCTCAACGACAAGGCACCGCAGTTCGACAAGCGACAGAGCGCGCAGGTGAAGACCCGCCTGCCCTCGGTCGCCAGCTACGCCAAGGTCGACGACGACACGATCGAGATCACGACCAAGACCGTCGACTCCTTCTTCCCATACCAGATGCTCTGGTTCCTGGTCTCGAGCCCCGCGCAATATGAAAAGCTCGGCAAGGACTGGGACAAATTTGCCAGTCAGCCCTCGGGCACCGGGCCGTTCAAGCTCACAAAACTCGTCCCGCGTGAGCTCGCGGAGCTGACCAAGAACGCCGACTATTGGGACAGGAAGCGTCTTCCGAAGGCCGACAAGATCGTGCTGATCCCGATGCCGGAGGCGCTGACGCGCACCAATGCGCTGTTGGCCGGCCAGGTCGATCTGATCGAAACGCCGGCGCCCGATGCAGTGCCGCAGCTCAAATCCGCCGGCATGAAGATCGTCGACAACGTCACGCCGCATGTCTGGAATTATCATCTGAGCGTACTGCCCGGCTCGCCCTGGACCGACATTCGCCTCCGCAAGGCGCTCAACCTCGCGATCGATCGCGATGCGGTGGTTGGCCTCATGAACGGATTGGCAAAGCCCGCCAAGGGCCAAGTCGACCCGTCGAGCCCCTGGTTCGGCAAGCCGTCCTTTGACCTGAAGTACGATGTCGCGGCGGCGAGGAAACTGGTGCAGGAAGCGGGCTACTCGAAGGAGAAGCCGCTGAAGACGACTTTCATCATCGCGCAGGGCGGCACCGGGCAGATGCTGTCGTTGCCGATGAACGAATTCCTGCAGCAGAGCTTTAAGGAAATCGGCATCGAGATCGACTTCAAAGTGGTCGAGCTCGAAACACTGTACACGGCGTGGCGCAAGGGCGCGGCCGACGAGATGAATGCGAACATCACCTCCAACAACATCGCCTATGTCACCTCGGATCCGCTCTATGCCATCGTGCGCTTCTTCCACTCCGGCCAGATCGCGCCGGTCGGTGTCAACTGGGGCGGCTACAAGAGCCCGAAGGTCGACGCGCTGATCGACGAGGCCAAGCAGACGTTCGATGTTGCCAAGCAGGACGAACTGCTGGCGCAGGCGCATGCAGCGATCGTCGATGACGCGACGCTGGTCTGGGTGGTGCACGACACCAACCCGCACGCGCTGTCGCCGAAGGTGAAGAAGTTCGTGCAGGCGCAGCACTGGTTCCAGGATCTGACGCAGATCGGGCTGGAATAAGAATCGTAGGGTGGGCAAAGGCGCATAGCGCCGTGCCCACCATCGGCACGCACGCGAGAAATGGTGGGCACGCTTCGCTTTGCCCACCCTCATATGAGGGCTTTTGAGTCAAGCGTGCCGACTGGTGGCTTGGATGTGAATTTTGTATTCGGTGGAGTGGCGGCGCGCGGAGCCATGCGTAGCGCAGC
>NZ_JBWBWM010000042.1:0-63706 GCF_056174665.1 Bradyrhizobium sp. WYCCWR15520 | reverse complement strand
CGTGAAGAAGGTCGGCAACGAGGGCGTGATTACGGTCGATGAGGCGAAGTCGCTCGGGACCGAGCTCGACGTGGTCGAGGGCATGCAGTTCGATCGCGGCTATGTCTCGCCCTACTTCATCACCAATGCCGACAAGATGCGGGCGGAGATGGAGAATCCCTACGTCCTCGCATATGAGAAGAAGCTCTCTGACTTGCGGGAACTGCTGCCACTGTTGGAAGCCCTGGCGCAGACGGGTAAACCGCTGCTCATTATCGCCGAAGGGGTCGAAGGCGACGCACTCGCTACCCTCGTGGTCAACAAGCTGCGCGGCGGCCTCAAGGTCGCGGCGGTGAAAGCGCCCGGCTTTGGCGATCGCCGCAAGGCGATGCTGCAAGACGTCGCCATCCCTACCGGTGGTACCGCCATCTTGGAAGATCTCGGCATGAAGCTTGAGAACGCCACGCTCGACATGCTCGGCCGCGCCAGAACGGCAATGATCGACAAGGAGAGCACCACGATCGTCGGAGGCGCCGGCAAGAAGGCGGACATCGAGGCCCGCATCAACCAGATCAAGAAGCAGATCGCGGAGACCACCTCTGACTATGACCGCGAGAAGCTAGAGGAGCGGCTTGCCAAGCTCGCCGGCGGCGTAGCGGTGATCCATGTCGGGGGAGCCACCGAGATCGACGTGAGGGAACGCAAGGATCGTGTCGACGACGCGATGCATGCGAACCCGTGCTGCGGTCGAGGAAGGCATTTTGCCGGGCGGCGGCGTGGCACTGCTGCGTGCCGCCAAGGTGCTCGACCGGGTGAAGCCTGCCAACGAGGACCAGAAGCACGGCGGGGTGCCCACGTGACAGACGCGAACAGCACGTTCAGTCCTGCTAGCCGAACCGCCTTTCTCAGATTATCGTGCCAAGCGTGACAACAGGCTGACCAACGTCACTGCTTCAATGCCCATTCCGAAAAGTTTGTCGTCGCTCACTGAGCAATTGACCTCTATCAGACCGTGACGTCGGCGCCGAGATTGGCAAACCGGGCCAACGTCAATGAGGTCGGAGCCTGTTCAAAGACCGAGCGGTTAAGACGCGCTAGGCCACCGACCGCGGGACAGTCGCACCATCTCGATCCGCTGACACATCTTGCAGCGATATTGAATAAGATCATTCCCCTGGTCATCAGGGTCAATCTTCTCAAGATTCATCGTTTGATTGCAGTAAATGCAAGTCAACAAATCGAGCAGCCTGCTCCGGTTATCGTTCGTATGAGCCGTAGCCGCCACTGGCGTGTGTCCCTCTGCCGCAGTTCAACTAGCAACATATCGTTGCGCCCGATGTTCCTAAGCTATCCGCTTGTTGGCGTTACCCTTGCGGCACAGGAGGCCGGGCATGAGGTTGGTTCATATTGGGTGGTTTAGGGGAAGCAACTGGCATTGGGCAACGATTCTGGGTTTATTAGTCCTGCCGTCCTTCCCGGAAACTCTTGCGGCGCAGGGACTGCCGGTTGAGACCGGATCGCACATGTCGGTCGCCCTATTGTTCGCCGGTGCCATCGTGCTCGGACTGGCGATAGCCTACGGCATCACGCGAAATAGGAGCCGGACGCGCTCCGAGAAGCACAATACCGAACAAGCAACAAAGGATCTTTACGTGAGAGAAGAGCGGGACAGGCAAGCTTAGGCGGCGAGTAGGCATCCGCCTAGCGGATCCGTAAACGCGGATGCCTTCCCACGAATTGCACCCATCGATGAATGGGCGGCATTCTCAGCACTGCAATCGTGGAGATACTGATCACGGTACTTTCGTTATCACGGCACGCTGTACCTTTTCGAGAAGGGCGGAACGATATTCATTCCGAAGGATGCTTGGGACCAGCCGGTCGCTGCCCTTGCGGTGAGCTATGTGCTCCCCATACTCCAGCTACCCATCGCGCTCTATCTGATACGACTCCGTGCCTAAGAAATGTCAACACTGGCCGTCGTCCTCCGTATCGTCGCTCTCCTCGCCTTTGCGGGACTCATGTTGTTGTCGGTCAGCTGGAGTCGCGGACGTGCCAAGACGCGAGCACGTCAGGATCGTGGCGACCGAGCACCGGTGGTGGCGAACTTCACTGCTCTCGGCCTGTTCTTCCTTTCGCTTCTGATCTTTCCCAGCAGCCCCGCCGGTTTCACGGCACTGCTGCTGGCGCTGTCAGGGTCCCTTCTTGCGCTAGCGGGCGCCGCCCTCGTCGTCAGATCCCAGGCCGAGCTTGGTGCCGCTTGGAGCTACGCGCCCATAGCAGATCAGAGCACCGGCCTCGTCACAACCGGTCCTTATCGCCTCGTGCGACACCCCATCTATCTGGGCCTTGCACTGCTCGTCATGGGCGAAGCGCTCGCCTTCGGCAACTGGCCGGCTCTCTTTATTGCGCTGTCGGGGATCGTCCCGACCTTGGCCTGGCGCGCCCGCGCGGAGGAGAAACTGCTCAGCCGTACATTTGACGAGCGCTACGAGGTCTATCGACAGCGAACCAAGATGATCATCCCGCACCTTCTCTAGACCTGCCCACGACGTGTCGACTAACGTTACGCGATGCGGCAAAGAATAATCGCGAACCTCGGCCCGCTACCTTCTGCCCGACCTCCGGACTATGGATATCCGGAAGCCGCAGCGACGGCGAAGTTCCTCATTCGCGGCCTTAACAGGACCCGATCGGCATCGTTAGAGCAGAGCTCGCATGCCCTCTTCGTGGCTCCGCTAGAGTACAACCAGGACGATTAAATGACCGAGGGCGCGGAGCTGGTGTAGTGAGCGACTGAGGCAAGATCGCCTATGGAACAACGTCGATTCGATGGACGTCCGCTTTCCGGCAGCGACTCCAGGTACTGGAGGTCGGCTAGGGTCAAAACGCCGTTTTAGCTTATCAATGTCAGTCGGCATGTCTCAATGGCGCCAATACCGGAAGGTCGCAGTTCTGCCAATCTTAGCCTATGCCCGCCCTTGAGGCGCGCCAAGAGCGCGTCGGAGACAACAATTCAAGAGGAACAGACCCAATAAACCAACTAGGTGACATCTAGGATGTGAAGAATCCTAACCGCGCCAAAGGCGATCAATAACCGAAACCCTTGCCCAAGTTGCAAGGCGCGAGCCGGGCCCAACTCGCATCTTGCCTTTTAAAGTCCCGGCCCGATCATCTCCGGAGCCATCCACGAATATCCTTCGAGCATTCACGAATTCCCAAATGATCGGATTCCACTTCTGAAAAACCCTCTGAACTTCGTCGTGCAAAAATCCTGACACGACATCGGGCGGGGAAGCAAATACCTCCGGCAATGTTGAGGACAAACCGGCATCGGTCAGAATATTCCATCGTGAGTTACCGCCCATTACCGGGGATCGTAGGCCGAATATCACTCTGCCGATCCTGCTTTCCCGGATGGCGTAAGAACACATCGCGCAAGGCTCGATAGTTGAATAGATCGTGCACTCATCAAGGCTCGTTGACCCTAACTTTTTCTGAGCTGAAGAAATTGCGACCATCTCGGCGTGCCGCGTAACGTCTCGTTCGTGTCTGACCATATTGAGCGATTCGCAAATGAATTCGCCTCGCCGCCCGATGACAGCAGCAAACGGGTATTCCCTCCTTGAACTCGCGGATTGCGCCAGAGCAACGCAGCGGCGCATCATTGCTATATCGAATGCTTCTGAATCATGCTTGGTCATGGCACTGACTTTTGCGGTACGACGGACCGTCAAGATGATTTCGGGATTTGCCCCGGACGCCAATAATGATGACTGCTCACGGTATTAATTACATCGAGAAAGCTCTGCTGATCGCTCAACGGCTCGGGAAACTGAGCGGCATTATAGCAGCCTACCGGACGGCTGTCCGGCCGCGATTGGCGCAAGATTCGCTATTCCTACATGGACGCCCGGCGTCTTGGCGCTCGCCACGATTTGATCATCCGTGGTACGCGCAAAATCTACGACCCCATTGCCGCGCACATAGGGATGCTTCTGGCCTCGCGAACTAGCGATTCCGTATTCCGTTGCTATCACGATACGCTCTGCGAGCGATTCTGGTGTGGCGAGCTCGATATAGAAGACACGAGAGCGATAAGAACTCTCCTCGTTGAGGCGGGCGCGGAGGGTCGCGCCTTCGACGAGTTGATCGCATCCGGCGAAGGCGCCGGCCGGTGCCGTGCGATCGCTGCGGAGGCTGAAGAGCGAGGCGTGTTCGGCGTCCCGACGTTCCTGCTGCACGAAACCGGCGAGCTTTTCTGGGGCACTGACAGGGTCTGGCTTCTGCGTGGGCGGCTGTCGGCCAAGTTGTAAGCGAAGACAGCGTTCCGGAGGACGCCACGACATTGTCAGTCGGGGCCGACACCAACGAGTTTTACAACGCTGCTCTCGTTGGCTTTTGCTAGATTTTCTTTGATCTCCCGGTGCACACGCGGTCCTCTAACCAATTGAAATGCTTAAACTCTCGCTCCAATCCATCATTGGCAAATTTGCGCTAGCTCCAGCCCGTGAGCGCCAAGCTATTCAGACGAGCTCAACGATTCAATTCAGGATGCCCTCTTAAGCAAAAGCGTCACCCGACTCGACTTTCCTTGCGAACCAAATTGGATTTGATGTCCGAACTAGTGTCGGAACGCTTCGGCCGGTTCGAGCGCGGCGGCGCGCGAGGCGGGATACACCCCCGACAGCAGACCGATCACCCCGCCCACAGCTGGCGCCAGCAAGGGAGCGAGCGGGTCGAGCACCGGGGTCCAGACCTGATACGCCGAGACACCAACCACGATCAGAACGCCGACGCTGGATCCGAGCAGTCCCCCCACGACACCCATGGACGCACTTTCAATGAGGAATTGTGAAGCGATGTGGCGGCGCGTCGCACCAATGGCACGGCGCAGTCCAATCTCCGCTGTCCGCTCCATTACCCCCACCAGGGTGATATTTGCGATCCCGAGCGCGCCGACCACGAGCGACAGGCCGCCCAGCAGCAGAAACATCATATTGAGATCGGTTTGCACGTCGTCGCGCACGCGCCGAGGCTCCTGCGGCAGTTGCACGCGAAGTGCGCGCGGGTCGTCCGGCCGCAGCGCCGCCCGCGCCTGCATCGCGATCAGGGAAGCGGCGCCGATCTTTGTCTCCACGACCACCATGCCAGGCCCGAACAGGCTGAAATGCCGTCGCGCCGTGCCCTCGGGAATGATGACCGAACCAAGCAGTTCCGGCTTTCGCACCACATCACGGAGGATACCAATCACGAGATAGAGCTCGTCGCCGACATAGATCGCGGGCAGCCGCTCGACCCCGGTGATGCCCAGGCGGCGCGCGGCATCGGGGCCGAGGATCGCAACGCGCTCGGCGCGGGCAGAATGCCCACCGTCGATAAATCGTCCCGAGGCAAGGTCGGCGCGCACCGCGCGGAACAAATCCGGCGAGGCGGCGCGCACCGCCAGTTTGAATGCGGTCTGATTGGACGGATCCACCACCGGCGAGGCGCTGACGAGCATGTCGTGGACATTGACGTCGCTGAGCAGGCCCGCGGCCACGACACCGTTCAACCGCGTGAGCCGTTCCGTCGCGTCCCATGGAATGGCACGCGGATCAACCGTGCCGGTCGCCATTCCCGGCCGCGCCGTGATGAACAATTCCGTGGCGGCGAGTTGATCGAACTGACTGATGATGCGGTTGCCTGCGGTTCGCGTCAGACCGATGGTGGCGACCAGCGCCGACATGCCGATAACGATGCCAAGCACCGTCAGCGCCATGCGCGCCGGCCGCGCGATCGCCCCGGCGATGGCCTCGGATACGAGGTCGCGCGTTGTGATCCCCGAAGACGCAATGCGCGCCCGGGATGGAGGTGGCAATGCCGTCTCGGTTCCACCAAAGAGCCGGCCATCCTTCATGTTGACCCGGCGCGAGCCCCGGCGCGCAACGTTCTCGTCGTGCGTGACAACGACAATCGTCATGCCCTCCTTATTGAGCTCGGTGAAGAAGTCCAGGATCGACTCGGTGTTCTTGGAATCGAGATTGCCGGTCGGCTCGTCGCACAAGAGCAGGCTCGGTGATCCCATCAGGGCGCGGGCGATCGCCACTCGCTGACATTCGCCGCCGGACAATTTCGAAGGCAAGAAATTCGCGCGATGCTCGAGGCCGACGCGGCGAATCTCCTCCATCGCCCGCTCGCGCCGCCCGCGTCCGGTGTGCCGGCGGTATACTTCCGCCAGCATGACGTTCTCGATGACAGTGCGATAGGGCAGCAGGTGGAATGACTGAAAGATGAATCCAACGCGGCGGCTGCGCAGCCCGGCCCGCTCATTCTCGCTCAGCTTTGTCGTTTCGATACCATCAAAAACGTATTGCCCGCTGGTTGGCCGGTCGAGGCAACCGAGGATATTCAATAGCGTGGATTTCCCCGAGCCGGATGGACCAGTTATCGACAGCCATTCGCCGCGTCGCAGTACGAGGTCGACATCGATCAGCGCGTCGACCGCGGGATCGGTCCCGAATCGCTTGCACACTTTACGCAGATCGAGGACGTGGTCGGCATCGGCAGCAACCGCTTTGATCGGCACCGCCGGCCGTATGTCCCCCTTGAGCCTCATTTGACCGCGGCCGGCTCGGCTGTTTTATAGCCGACCACCACGAGTTGGCCAGGGACCAGTCGCGCGTCGGAGGTGTCCACCTCGACATAGCCGCCCGTCGAAAGTCCCGGCTGCACGGTGACGTATTCCTGTTTGCCGCCGCGATCGACCAGCACGCGCGACGTGCCGTCGGCGGCAAGCGACACCGCGCTGGTCGGCACCGCAGTGACCGCGCCCTTCGACGTCTCGATCGGGATAGTCAGACGGACGGAAAACCCTGCCAGGAGCACAGGCGTGGTCTCCACCCTGACCCCGAGATAGAAGTGATAGCCGTCCACGCCGCGCGTGCCGGGTGTGTTCGCCACCGTCTCGACGACGCCGGTCGCCTTGATCCCAAGCGCCTGCTCGTCAATCGCAACTTTCATCCCGGGCTTTACTAACGGCGCAGCTTCAAGTGGCAGCTGCGAGTCGATGCTGAGCTGGTTGTCGGTAACACTCAGGACCGGCCCGGAAGCATTGGCTGCGACCGCAGCGGTCACCTCGTGGACGCGGATCGGAAGCGACGGGATGAATACGACCTCGTCCGCAGGCACCTGCACTCCGAGTTTCGCACGCGCCGTCGCAAGTTCGCGTTCGAGCCGCCCTGCTCGCTCGCTTGCGACCTGGACGTCGAATTCGGCGAGCGTCTGCTGTTCCTGCGCGGCGCGCACGTTGCGCTCTCCTTCCAGGCGGGCCGCCTTCACGGCTCCCTCGGCAACCCGGATCCGTTCGTCGGCCAGGCCGGCCTCGCGCGCCGCGGTCTGAATCGCCAGATCGGCTTCCAGCTTCGCCTTGCGCTGCGCAGCACGAGCCACTTTGAGCTTGGCCTCGGCCGCGGCACGCGCCGTTTCGGTCTGGCGCGGATCGAGAACGATCAGGGCACGATCGGCGACTTGCGTGGCGACATCGGCACTAGCCGCGGTCGCGGAATGCGCGGCCCGAGCGCGTTCGGCTTCAAGCGCGAGCGATTTGCCGGCGCGCGCGTCGGCCAGCTGGCGGCTATCACCAACACGCGCCGCGCTGTCGAGGGCAGCTTGTCGCGTGTTCTGCTCCGCCGTGGCCCGCGCGGCGGCGGCGGCTTTCACCGCCGTTTCGCGCGTGGCCTCGGCCGCAAGCTGGGCGCGCGCGGCATCCGACCACTCTCTCTCGAGCGCGGCAACGGCCGCGCGTTGTTCGCGCGTCGGTGCAAACGGATCCCAGCCGGCCTTTTTATACATGCGCTCGACGGCGCCGGATGTCTTCTGATCGTAATTGCCATCGACTGTGCCCGGATCGAAGCCGAGACGAGCCAGGGCTTCTTCGAGCTGGCGGACGTCGCCGCCGCTGGTTCCGGGCGCCATGTCGCGAAAAGCCGGTGCGGCGCCGCTGAGGACAAAGACCGGACGGCCGGATGCGGATAGAATCACCTCGCCTTCCCCAAAGTTCGCATTAGGTCGCGGCAGCGACGAGATCAGCCCGGCGCCGCCCTTGACCGTTGAAGGTGCAATTGAAATCGGCTGAGGCAGCCCGAACCGGACCGTACCGCGGGTGACGATATCGGAACTCAGTACACGCGACTCCACAGGTACAAGGATCGCGGATGGCTCGGGCGCCGCAGTGCGCGCCGCCATTTCCGCCGGCGACTGGATCCTGGAGCCCATGTACCAGGCGCCAAGCGCCATGCCTCCAACCGCGCCCAAGATCGCCCAGAGAATGTTTACGCGCTTTGCGGCCATGCCGTAGTCCCTCCCGCCATCGACAGGGTGCGGGCCATCTTCGGAGGAAGCGTTGCGTCGGCCTTCATCATGCGATGCGCTGCCAGCAAAGGAGATTACTCATTGCCGCCGATCCGGGGAAGTACGGGCGTGTACATCATAATTGGTCTATTGCACTTTCCGGGAGAACAGCTCCTCCTGGATCTTCTCCTCGACTGGTGTCAGTACCTCCTCCTGCATTTTGAAGCTCTTGACTGAGACCAGGCGCTCGTAATCCTGCAGTTTCCGCAGCGCGGCTTTCTGATCCTGCGACATCTTAGAAACCAACAGCTTGCCGCCCTCCGTCAGCGCGCTGAGCCGGTTCCGCAGGTCGGGCTCGATTTCGTCCGGGTGGCCGTATTCGAACCCGGCCTTCTTCATCTCGCGCTGCCAGTACCCGAGCGCGGCCTTCATGCGAGGGTCCTTGTTGATCAGCGCATCCTGGGGATTGTAGTGGCTGGCCTTCAACTGATCGGGCTTGAACGTTTCAGTGAGCGCCTTGCGCGTGCAACCGCCGGTCCGCGACAGATCCTCGATCTCCAAAGCGACCGCGAGGGTGCTGGACAGGTCATCCCCGAGCAACGCGCGATTGTAAGCGACCTGGTCCGCGGGGGAGAGCTTGCGGAAAATCTGTACATTGCGCTCGCCGAGACCGACGCGGGCGGGGCTGTAGCCGGTCGATAGTTGAGGCGGCAGACCCGTGTAGAAGGTGGAGACGCCAAAGCCATAACGACTAACGAACTCCTCCTCACTGAGGCCTGGAAGCTGTTTGTCCGCCGACATGCCCGCCCGCACCGTTTTGTGGTCAGCGGCGATGTACTGGAAGCCTTGTTCGCGCATGCAGCGCGCGATCAGTTCCTCGGTCTTCTCGATCGCCTGAACCAACTCGCGTGGCGACATGCCGAACTCTTCGGTGCCGAGGCCCTTGGGCGCCTGCGCCTGCGCTGCGGCGATCGCTGGAGTGAACAGGACGGCGAACAGGCCCAAGTAAATTGCCCTCTTCATGGCGCTATCCTTTCCAGTAACGAACCTCGTATCCAGTCGGTACATGCCGGTACATGTCAGTCCGTCCCGACAATCTTTCCGGTTTCGACGTCGACGAAGACGTCCTTCTCGCCCTGCTCCGGTGATTGAATCTCGATCACGTAGACATTCTTGCCGCGCTTTTTCTCGATCGCCACGTCGGTGACTTCGCCAGGGATGCGTTCAAGCGCAATCTTCTTCGCCTGTTCTTCCGTGATCTTTGCCGCAGGCTTCGCACGCTCTTTCGAAGGGCCCGGCTGCTGCGCCTGCGCGACGGCCACGGCTGGCGCAAGGAGGAGAATGGCGAGTAGACCTGCGCGGATCGTCTCCTTCATGTTCATGGCGGCACCCTCTCCAACAAAGAGCCACACAGAGTTCGCTCAGTCGGCGGTCCGTGATGGTATCGCATCGATCGTATGGCCTCGGCGCCGGAATGACGCCGAGGGTGAGCCCGTGATCAACGATTTCGCTACCATCGCGTCGTTCCACATCAGTCCGTTCCGACGATCTTTCCAGACTCGATGTCGACAAAGACATCCTTCTCGCCATCCTTCGTCTGGATCTCGACTACGTAGACATTCTTGCCTTTCTTCCGCTCGATCTTCACAGACGTGGCCTTGCCGGGAATCTGCGCAAGCGCGATCTTCGTCGCCTGGTCTCCCGAGACCTTCGCCACCGGCGGCGTATACTTCAGCGGCTTGTCGCGGAGCTTCCCGATGCCTGAAACGTCCGAGGCCGGATTGTCCTTCGGCAGCGCGGCGGAAGCGACAAGCTTGCCGTCGGAAGTGTCGAGCACAACACCAACGACCGGACACCAGATCTTGTCGGTGATGTCGTCGAGTTTGACCAGACCCTGCTCGCGAACCCGGACGCAGCCCTTGAACGTCCCCGCCGGAACCGTTATTTCAACGCCGGCTTCCATGTTCTCGGAGCCGCCATAGGCCGTGCTCTGGCTGCCGTCGAATATATAGCGGCCGCCAACCGTGAACGTGCCGGGCATCAACAGCCCCGGTTCGGCGACGCCGTCGCCGTCGAGTTCGCCCACCCGCCATGTGCCTTCGAAAATCGGTTTGCCTTCCTCGTTGATCTCCCAACTCACCTCGCCGAAGGAGTAGACGCTGTTGGTGGTCTTATCGAGGGCGAACCAGTTGAGCGCGCGCTGTGTCAGGACGCCATCGAGATACTCCTCTTCCTGCACAACCGCGGTCTTGAATTTACCAATACCAGGAACGTCGAAATCCTCGGTGCTATCCAGGACTACGGTCTCCTTGCGATACTTGCCGTCCGGGTGATCGGGCCGCTCATGCACGTGTTTGTGGCCGGGCACGATCGGGTAATAGAGTGGGTTGACTCCGTGCGGGACGATATTCTCGCCTTTCAGGTGCCAATCCTTCAGCGATGAGTAATCCTTGTCACTCTTCCAGCGCGGCGGGTCCTTGATCTCGCCTGCGACGGCGCCGCTAAGCAACGCAAACGCTGCCGCCGTCAGAACGGTGACCGCCATCAGCGCGCCACGCCACCTGGCCAGCCAACTAGATCGGCCGCTCGCCAGTCGCTCCAAACCCTGCTTGTCGAACATCTCAATGCCCTCCAGTTGCGGGCGGCGCCGGCCAACTGTCGCCCAAGGTTGCGGAAGTTTTCAGCCCGGTGTGGCCGTTGGGCTGATTTGACATTTCGCGAGCAGGCTGGTTCATCGCGCCCTCACAGTGGTGAAGCCGGCCTCGATGAAGGACCGATTGCCGTCCTTGGCGATGGTCCCGATCGCAAATTTGTAGGCCTTGCCAGCGCGCAAGAACCCTTCAGGTATTGTGAAGGATTTGGCCGAGCCGGGCAGCAGTGCCCGGATTTCGTAGGCCGAGCCGGTTTGCTCGATTACGACGGCGCAGCCCTCGATCCCCTCCGGCACAGACCAGCGCAGGGTCAGCGCGGTGGCGGGCACGTCTTTCTGATCAGGCCGCGGATATTCGAACGCGGCGGGTTTCGGAAACACGTGACTCAACCGCGCCTCACTGCGCAGGCTCGCCCCCTTGGTCGTCGTTCCCTCAAAACGATATGCGCCCGCCGGGAAATCCGCCCGCACGATCTTGTCATCATCCGGCTCGGGCGATTCAAGCGTGAGACTGCGAATTCCCAGCTTCGAGTCCGGCGATCTGAGATCGATCACCGTGCGCTCCTCCGGCGCCATCACCTTCAACGCTGCCAGGCCATCGTCCCCGCCGGTAGCCTCGAACCGGATTTCGGCATCGTGATCCTGTATATTGCGTTCGAGATAGACGGAGAGCTTTTCAAAGCGGCCATCCTCGGCCGCGGCTCCTGTCACCGGATACGCAAGAGCAGATAACGTCGCAGCGGCGGCGACAATCCAACCATTGTGGCGACGTACGGCTTTCATATCACGCGCCCCCGGATACTGGTGCCGGTGCCGGAACCGCCAGACGATCCGTCGACAGGCCCGTGCCGCGGCCGAAACGGAGATAAAATGCAGGTAAAATAAACAGGTTTAGGAGCGTCGATGTCACGAGGCCGCCCAGGATGACGACCGCCATTGGATATTCGATCTCGTGGCCCGGCAGGTCGCCGAAAATCACCAGCGGCAGAATCGCCAGCCCGGCGGCACCGGTCGTCATCAGGATCGGCCGCAACCGCTCGCTCGCGCCGCGAAGCACGAGGTTCATGCCGAACGCCTCTCCCTCATGGCGTTCCAGATACTGGAAGTGGTTGATCATGATGATCCCGTTGCGGGCGGCGATGCCAAGCACGGTCAGGAAACCGATCAACGAGCCAAGAGAAATTACGCCGCCCGCGAGCCACGCCGCGAGGACGCCGCCCACCAGCGCCGAAGGAAGGGTGAGGAAACTGAGCGCTGCCAGACGCCAGCTGTCGAAAGACTGTCGCAGAAGTATGAGTATGCCGGCGAGCGCCAGCACGGCGAACAGCTGCAGCCGCTCGCGGCTGGCGCGCAGTTCCGCGTACTCGCCTTGCAGCACCGCGTAATAGCCAAGTGGAAACGCCATCTTCTGCAGGCGCGACTGCACCTCCACGGCGACGGCGGCGAGATCGTGGCCCCGGACATTCGCCTGCACGTCGATCCGACGGGAGCTTGCCTCGCGCTTGATGGCATTTGGTGTCGGCTGAATGCTGACATCGGCCACCTCGGACAGACGGACGCGCTGCCCGGTCGGCGTGTCAATCAACATGTCGCGGACCGATTCCATGCTGTGGCGGGCTTCCGGCGCGGTCCACACCTGCACGTCGTAGGTGCGTCCCTCGATGAAAATGTCGCCGACCTCGGTTCCGGCCATCAGTGACGCGGAGGCACGCCGGACATCACCCGGCTTCAGACCGTGGCGTTGTGCCTCGTCCAGCTTCACCGTCACCTGAATGTGCGGCACTTCGACCATCAACTCCTTGTGCAGGTTGACGAGGCCCGGAGTGTCCGCGAGTGCAGCGCGAACCTCCTCCGCCTTGTCCCTCAGTACCTCCAGATCCGGGCCGAAGATGCGGACGACGATCGCCTCGCCAGCCCCGGTCAGGACCTCGCGAATGCGTTCCTTCAGATAGGTCTGCACATCGCGGTAGAGGCCGGGATAGCCGTCCACCATTTCCTCGACCTTGGCATAGGTCTTGTCGTAGTCGGCGTCTTTGCTGATGCTGATCCAGTTCTCCCCGAAATGGACGCCGTAGACCTCATCGGCGGCGAAGGCCTGGCCAATATGGGCGCCGAAATTGCGTACACCTGGAATGGCGCGCAATTCCCTGCTCGCGCGGGTCGTGATGCGCAGCATCTCGGGCAGCGACGTGTCGGGGGTGGTGACCCAGTGCATCAGGAAGTCGCGCTCCTTGAACGAAGGCAGCAGCGAGTGCCCGAGCAGTGGCCAAACGCAGATCCCCACGAGCGTCACGACACCGACGGCGACATAGGCCGCGCGCGGCGTTCGAGTGGCACGTTCGAGCAAGGGCGCGTAGCGGCGCTGCAGCCAAACGATTACCGGCGATTCGCGCCCTTCGAGCCGCGCGTTACGCAGCAGGAGGAGACAGAGCGCCGGCGTCACCGTCATCGCCACGACGAGCGAGGCTGCAATCGCGAGCACATAGGCCGTAATCAGCGGCTTGAAGAAGGATCCTGTCAGGCCTTCCATGAACAGCACGGGCACGACCGCGACGACCACGATGAGCGTAGCGTAGACGATCGGCGCCCGCACCTCGAGCGAAGCGTCCAGAATGATGCGCGCGGTGCTCCGCGCATCGCCCGCCCGCCGCGCGAGACGCAGGCGCCGCATGATGTTCTCGACGTCGATGATCGCGTCGTCGACGACGATCCCCAACGCGATCACGAAGCCCGCCAGCATCATCGTGTTGACGGTGGCGCCGGCCTGGAACAGGACGAGGCCCGCCGCGAGCAGCGACAGCGGAATGGCGACGATGCAGACGATCGCGGTGCGCAATTCGTAAAGGAAGATGAATATGATTCCCACGACCAGCACGCAGCCCAGCAATAACGCCCACGACAGATTGGCGATCGAGTCCTCGACGAAAGTCGCTGGCCGGAAGATTGTCGTATCGATCTCAACCCCTGGAAGGCCGGGCTTCATCCTCTCCAGCGCCTCCTCCACCCCGCGGGTGACGGCGAGCGTGTTGCCCCAGGGGAATTTTTCGACGATGAGCATGAGGCCCGGGCCGTCGTTGATAACGGCATCGCCAATCATGCCCTGCGGTGCGTAGACAAGATTGGCCACGTCGCTCAGCAATAGCGGCGGCTTCCCGGCCGGTTTGGTCACCGGCACCTTGGCCAGCGTCTCCGGCGTAACGCCGACGCCGACGAAGCGGAGTTGAAAGCGCTGATTGGGTGTTTCGACGAAGCCACCGGTGCCGATATGCGCGCCGCGGGCATAGCGCAGCAGGCCAACGTCGAGGGCATCGGAAACCGCCTCCTGCACCTGGTCGAGCGTAACGTCCACCTCGGCCAAGCGCTTCGGATCAACCATGACCTGAAGCATCTTGAGCTGCTCTCCCCAGATCGCGACGTTCGCAACGCCGGGAACGCCGAGCAACCGCTGCCGGATGGTCCAATAGGCGAGCATCGACAAGTCCATCACGGACTTGTCCTTTGAGGTAATGCCGACCTTCATGATCCGGCTGGTCGAGGACAATGGCGGCATCATGAAGGGCGGCGAGGCCCATGTCGGCAGGGTCTTGCTCGCGAGCGCCATCCGCTCGCTGACCAGTTGCCGCGCGCGGATTTCGTCGGCACCCGGCTTGAAGATCAGCAAGATCGACGACAGTTGCGGCACCGACTTCGACCGCATCACGTCGACGCCAGGGACGCCGTTGAGCGCGTTTTCCAGCGGCACCGAGACAAGTTGTTCAACTTCGGCGGATGAAAGCCCAAGACAGATGGTCTGGATCTCGACCCGCGGCGGCGCGAATTCCGGGAATACATCCACTGGCACGTCGCGCAGGCGCGCCAGGCCAAACCAGATCAGCACCACGCCAAGGGCGAGGACGAGATAACGAAAGCGTAGACTAGAGCCAATAATCAGCCTCATCATCGGAAAACATCCCACCACTCGGGCCGAAGCCGCTGTGGAAAAACAATTTCGACGCGCAGCTAGTGACCTACCTTCACCTCTGTTCCGAAGACCTCCGGCACTCCCGCCGCAAGCACCTTCGTGCCGGTGGGTGGCCCGTCAGTCAGGTACACGTTGTCGCCCTTGATGGTATCGATCACCACCGCGCCGCGAACGAAGGTCAACGGATCGGCGCTGATATAGACCCACGTCTTTCCGGTCAGATCGTAGAGGACAGATGAATATGGCACGATCCGTCGGCCCGACGGATCGGCGCGCACCTCGTCAATGAGGATGCCGAGCCGTTCCGCCGCTTTTGGCGTGAGCGTGATCTTTTTGATCTTTGCGTCATTCGTGGCCTCGACCCGCGCGGGCGCGCTCTTCTTGACGTCCGACTCCGCGGCCGAGGCTGAGACACACGACGCGGCGAGGCAGGCGGTGGACGCCGCGACCATCAATGCGCTGAAGCGCGCCATGAGATGTTTCTCCCTTTCACAACGTTCGAAGTGAGGCGCGCGGCGGTCATGACGCGGTCTCCATTTCAAGATCGAGCCGGTCGGCGGTCCAGCCGGCGCCGAACCGCAGGTAAAGCGCGGGCAGCACGAACAATGTTCCGAGCGTCATGGTAACGACGCCGCCCAAGACCGCGAGCGCGAGCGGGTGCGCGATTTCGAGTCCGGCGACATCGCCCATGATCGCGAACGGAAGCACCAGCGCGAGCGTCGTCATCGACGACGCGATGATGCTCGGGAACTGTTCCTGCATGCCGCGACGTACCAGCTGTTCGCCGAACGGCTCACCCTCGTTCAATTGCAGATGCTGGAAATGGGCGACCAGACCGATACCCTGCCGCACCATCAGTGCGAGCACCGCTGCCAGACCCAGCAGAGACCCAAGCGAGAAGTCACCGTCATTGATTGCGGTGGTAGCGAGACCGCCGAGTGCAGCGACCGGTACACCGAGCAGCGACAGGGCGCTGAGTGTCCAGCTGCGGAGCACCGCCTGCGTCAGCAGGAACATCAATACTGCCGCCGCCGCCATGTAGCTGTATATCGACCGCAGGGCGGCTCGCTGTTCCTTGTATTCGCCGAGCACCTCGGCACGGTGCTCGAACGGGAATGCGATCTGTTTTACATTCCTGGCGACATCATCCGCCACATCACCGAGCGCCCGCTCGTCCACTTTCGCGGAAACATCGATGCGACGCGAAGACCCCTGTCGCTGGATGATGCTGGTGGCCGGCGCGATGCGGACGTCTGCAACCTGAGCCAGACGAACCTGGGACCCGCCCTCGCTGTTGATCATCAGATTGCGCACGTCATCGATGTTGTCGCGCAACTCCGGTCGCCCCCAGACAACCACGTCGAAAACTTTCTGCTCCTCGAAAAGCGCACCGACGGTGATGCCGCCGACCATCGCGGAGGTCGCCCTGCGGACATCGCCCGGCTTCAGGCCGTAGCCAGCCGCGCGATCGACATCCACCTTGACTTCGATCGAGGGTTCTTCGACCTGTAGTTCGACCCGGGGATTTTCAATGCCGGGGATCTTCGCCATCAATGCGCGGATCTCCTCTGCCTTGGCGCGAATGACATCGAGGCTGTTGCCATAGACACGCACGGTGATGGAATCCGGGTCACCGGTGAGCGCCTCGCGCAGCTTCGTGGACAGGTATGTCCCTAACTTGCCGCGCATCCCGGGATAGGTGGTGATGGCAGCTTCGACGGCATCCACCGTTGCTTCGCGATCGGCCTTCGGATCGATGTTGACCCACACCTGGCCTGCATTCACGTCCGTCGCGCGTTCGCAGTTACAAAGCACGGCCCGCCCGAGATTGGCGAAAGCATTCTGAACTCCCGGGATCTGCCGCAGATCGCGGATCAGATTCTCGGTCGATCGGGTCATTGCCTGCAGCGAGGTGCCGGGCGGACCCTGCCATTCGATCAAGAGATCGGTCTCTCTGAAGCTGGGCACCATATTGCGTTCGAGCGGGCTCCACAGCGCGAAACAGGCGATCGCCGCCACGACGCAGGCGGCGATGCAGGCGAGCGGGGCGTGGATGACGCGGCCGACGATCCGATCGAAAGGCACGGCCAGCCTATTGATCACCCGACCGTCCGCCGGCGTCAGTGGCGCATTGGCGAGCAGCACGGCGGCCAGCGCGGGGGTCACGATCAGCGCCACCAGCATCGAGATAGACACGGCTGCGATATAGGCCCAGGCCATCGGCGCAAAGAACGCGGCGGACCGGCTGTACATGAACAGAACGGGTAACACTGCGAGTACGACGATCAGCGACGCGTACAGCATCGGCCGACGCGTTTCCAGCATCGCACGGACGACGACCATGAAGCTGGACCGTCCGTCGCGTTGCGGTGCCCGCAAGCGGCGCAGCACATTTTCGAAGTCGATAATGCTGTCATGAACGATGACGCTGGATGCCATCAGCAGGCCGCCGACGACTATCATGCTGAGCGGGATTCCGGCGGCCTTCAACAGCAGTTCAGCGCAGACGAACGACAATGAGATCGCGACCAGGGCGATAACCGCGCTCCTCCAGCTGCCCATCAGAAGGCCAAGCACGATGGCAGCCAGGATGATCGAAATGAGCATGGCCTTGCCCAGATTGCTGGTCGCGCGTTCGAGGAAGCTCGCGGGATGGTAGATGGTCGTATTGATCTCGATACCGGGCAGCCCGGGTTTCAGCTCGTTGAGCGCGCGTTCCACGCCGCGCGTCACGTCCAACGTGTTGAAGCCGGGGAACTTCTCGATCGCCACCATCAGGCCGGGGTTTTCGCCGACGATGGCGTCTCCGATCAGCGCCTGATGCCCCTCCACGAGATAGGCGACGTCGCCGACGCTCGTAGTCGTGCCGCTGAGCGGCACCTTGGCGAAAGTACCTACGGTCGAGATCGGCAACTGGTGACGGATGCTGAGCCGCTGGTTCGGCGTTTCGATGAAGCCGCCGGTGCCAGGCGTGGATGAGTTCAGATAGGTGAGCGGCGAGGACCACACCGCCTCACCTGTCGTCTTGATCACCTGATCGAGCTTGACGCCCTTCTTGTTCAGGTTCCGGGCATCGACAAGCACCTGCACCTGCCGCTCGCGCTGACCCCATATCGAAACATTCGCCACACCCGGAACTCCGGCGAGACGCGGTGCGATGTTCCAGCGCGCCTGAACGGACATGTCGATCAGTGAGACGGATTTCGAACTCAGGCCGACGTTCATCACTCGGCTGGCCGAGGACACCGGCTGAAGCATCGTCGGTGGGCTGGAGACGTTCGGCAGCGCGTGCGCCTGCGTCAGCCGTTCCTGCACCATCTGGCGCGCTTTCATCAGATCGGTGCCGGGCGCGAAAATCATCTCGATCGTCGAAAGCCCCGCCATCGATTCCGACTGGATAACCTGCAGCCACGGCACACCGTTGAGCAGGTCCGCCTCCAGCGGCACAGTGATCAGCGATTCAACCTCGGCGCTGGAGAGGCCAAGCGATTCCGTTTTCACAGTGAGCGAGGGCAACGCCAATTCGGGGATGACATCGAGCGGCTTGTTCCTGACATCGACGGCGCCCAGGATCAGCAGGCCAGCAGCGACAACTACAACGAGGGTGCGCAAACGCACGCTAGAGGATATGAGCCACGCCAACATTTCGACGCCCCCTCTTTTGACCTCTGGTTGTCTTCGATCTGTGGCTGTAGTCGAACTCCGTTTGCGAGGGCCCGTTGAACGCGGGATTTTCTGATCGCTGTGTCACTCGTAGAGGCAACACAATTGTTGACCAACTATATTATTCCCACGAGTCCGAATTTTTCGTCGGCCTTGCGCCGGCTTTATTTTCGGTCGCGCTAACGCCATAGTGAGGCTTCGCCGTAATCAAAATTCCGCAATGCTGCCTTTCCCCGACCGAGGACTAGATTAAGGCGAGTGAAAATTTTAAGTTGATCTTCTTGTCGGCACAATCCACCTATTTGGACTACATGCCGGCTCCAATTGGGTCACGCGTCTTCACGCACTTGCGCACTTTAGTGGGCTTTAGATGGCAAAAACTCTATCGCCACTTGAAGTTGCCTGACAGCCGGCGAGGCTGTTCGCAGCTCCTGCGTGTAATCTAGATACATCACTTTGGATAGATCACTTCGTGGCGCTTGCGTAATTCGTCATACGCGTCACTCTTGTCCCAACATTGCTGGGGGGCTCCGGCAATTATTTGCTCCGCGTTGTTGAGCGGGCTCTTGTCTGCAATCGGCCTGACGGATGAAACGCTGGCCGAGACAGTCTGATTACCAGAGCGCAATTGTTATGAACGAGTTGGTTCGACCGAGTGACGTCGAACTGCGGTAGTGATGGGGCCGCGCATGATCTGGGGTAAGCGGAATGAGCGCGTCGCCCGATCTGGGCGACGGTGGCACGATGCAGAAACTGGCACCGTAAGATCAACTGCGCGCGGTTGGCACCGCGACTATTCCCGGTACCCGCTGGCCTTTGGCGCTGTACCGGCATTGTTCAGCCTCATGTTGTTTGTCCCTTCTTATACCGCCGCCGCGGAGAGCGAGGACGTGGCAGCTCTCCGGCGCACGCTCGGGGAGCTAAAGGCGGAGAACCGCAAACTTTCCGAACGTCTCAGTGCCCTAGAGGGCGCGTCGCCGACGCGGCGTGTCAAGCCCGCTCCGGCGCAGCAACGTCCGACACCTGCCGCGACTGCGGCGGCAGCCGCGCCCACGGTTGTTGTGGCGCCGCCCGTCGCTCCGCCCGCTCTGCCCGCTCCGGATTTGTCCGAAGCCGCAGCGAAGAGGCCGCTTAACGAGCGTATAAGATGGCTGGAAATCGGCTGGGCGGCGAACGAGAACGCGACGCGCCAGATCATCCGGGACTCGCTCTCGAAGACCGGACCCAAAATTAATAGCTTCCTCTCGCTGAGCGGCGTGGTTGAAGGCCTGGCCTCGCGGACCGGCTCATTCACCGGCCCTACCCAGGAAAACCTGTCGCTGGGTACAGCTGAACTCGATTTCGATATCAAGCTGAGCGACTGGTTGACCGGTGCTCTGGTTCTCCACTTCGAGAGCGGCACTGGCGCGATATTCCCGACCGGGAATCAACCAGTGGTACCGACCAACGTCGCTGGCATAGGCGTGGATCGCTTCACGCTTGATCGGACTCACATTTTGGTAGGCGATCTGATGCAATTCCCGATCGCGGCCCGCTTCGGCGTGGAGGTTTTGCATTTCGGTACGTCCACGGGCGTGGCGCGCCTGGATACGCTATCGATCGGCACTCCGCTGACAACCGAGGTGTTTGAAAACCGTCAGACGGCGGGAGGCCTGGAATTCGCCTGGCCAACCCCACCGCGGCAGCCGCCGCCGGCGCCCGTCGTTGTTCCACGCGTAAGTCCGTTGGTCGTCGCACCGGCGGTGAGACAATTCATGGGTTGGCTCGGCTACACCCCGCTGCCTGAGCGTCCGTTCCGGCCTACGCCAGTCACATTCCCCTTCGACCCGGCGCCCTTCTATGGCTCAGTCATGACCTACAAAGGTAGCGACAGCATCATACCCGGCCGAACGAAAATCGACGATTACAACGTCAGTCTCGGTTTCCGG
This sequence comes from Bradyrhizobium sp. WYCCWR15520, assembly GCF_056174665.1. Lineage (NCBI taxonomy): Bacteria > Pseudomonadati > Pseudomonadota > Alphaproteobacteria > Hyphomicrobiales > Nitrobacteraceae > Bradyrhizobium > Bradyrhizobium sp. WYCCWR15520. The sequence goes on along the minus strand of NZ_JBWBWM010000042.1, from coordinate 43,194 downwards.
ACAAGGGGCCATTGCGGCGTGCCGTATGACCAACTGACGGATTCGTGGATTTGTCCGTGGACCCTTGACTTCCATGTCGACTATAGCAGCTCCGTTTTCGAAAGCAGATTTCTGCGTTCGTCTTACCTCCCGTTCCTGAGCCAGATCGGGCAGATTCCCGGAATGGCCGCGAGCCTCAAAACCAGTTTCGGCCCGTTCGCGTTCGTAGGCGAGGTAAATGCAGCAATTCAGGACGCCAGGTTTGTCGATGGGCTCGGCATTGCGCGGAGCATGATGCCGATGACTTGGCAGGCCTCGATTGCCTACCAGTTTGACTGGAACCCATGGATAACGGAGATAGGCGCGCAGGGCAATTTCATCTCGGTGGGATATTCCGGCAGCAAAGACATGGCGGGTGTTTCGATCCTGCAAAACGGCGTGCCAACCCGGATCGGATTCGTCCCGCAACACCGGCTTTTCCTTACCGGAGGCGAGTGGGTAATGGATGGGCTGAAGGTGGCCGTGGAATATTCAGCCAATTGGGACTACCCGGTGAGCAGCGGCGGTACGGGAAGGGTCGCGCATGGCTTGTTCGGATTGATCCAGCTCAATTTTTGATCCGTCTTCGCCCAGCACAATAAGGACGTGCGTGCCGAAATCCTGGAAGCGATTGAGAATATCCCCCGGGGACGAGCAAGCCGCGTTAGTAGCAACGCGGCTGGTCGCGTTTGGAGGGCCTGCGCGCGGGCAACGCCAATCTCATCGCCCGGATATCAGACTGAGAGCGTTTCGGAGCACCAGAACCCGGTCGTCAGCGGTAGCGTTCCAACGCCAATTGATGCTTTCCCCGGACGCACGCTGCGGCAAGGCCAACCGAAGGGAGAAATCCATGAAGGCCATCGCACTGGGCGTATTCGGTTCCGTGCTGCTCGCGTCCGCCGCTTTCGCCGCGCCCATCAATGCGACGACGATCAGCTCCGTCGAAATCTCCAACGTCGATCAGGTCGGTCTGATCTGCAACGAGTATTATGGGCGCTGCTGGCGGACCCGGGGACCACGCTATGTCCTGCGCTATTACTACGACCCCAGCTACTTCCCCGGCCGGGGCTACAACTACTACGCTGGCCCCGGCTACTACGATCGCCGCTACGGCGGACCAAGGTTCATCATTCGCGGCTGGTAGACAGGAAGCAAAGGGCCGCTCTTATGTCATCGGCGAGGATGCTGTAACCGTCTCCGGTCGACAGCATCCGTTATCGCGCATCGGTCCGAGCCGCCGCGTGACCGTCACGCGGGGATGTCCCGGTCCCACACCAACCGAACCTACGATATCTCAACCAGTCTTTCGCATGACGTAGTTTATGAGCGCCTGAGATTGGAGACCCGCTTCTCCCATCGATGCACCGATGACTGCGTCACTTGCACTGGCAACGAATAGGTGGCGAACGAAATAGCGATCTCTCTTCAACGGGCAGCGGAATCGCGCCATTCCAAATGAAGCAACCAAAAAAGGCGATTAGACGAGCAATATCAATTGGCTGGGGCGGGAGGGATCGAACCTCCGAATGGCGGAATCAAAATCCGCTGCCTTACCGCTTGGCTACGCCCCAACAGGCCGGGCCGGAACGGTCGGATCGACCAACGCGATCCCTTGTCCGGCACCGCCGGTCTATAGAGGGAGCCACGCCATTTCAACAGGCCGTGGGGGCGAATTTCACGTCAAAATCGGCTGCATTGACCCCGACCCTTTATAATGGGTCACCGCTCCGGGTCTCCTGGGCCGGTCTGGTGCCGCCTGCACGGCCGAATACCGTCCGGCGGAGAGTTGAGAGAACCCCGGTTTCGTGGGAAGACGGCGGCAGCACATTGGCCAGAAAAGCGAGATTTTAGTCATGACCTACCGCGCGCCGATCTCCGACATCCTGATCTCGCTCAACCACGGCGCCGGGCTGCAGGCGGCCGTGAAGGCCGGCCATTACGGCGATTTCGACGGTGATATTGCCGCAGCTGTGCTGGAGGAAGCCGGCAAATTCGCCGGCGACGTGCTGGCGCCGCTGAACCGCGTCGGCGACGAACACGGCATCAAGCTGGCGGACAACAAGGTGACCACCGCCCCCGGCTGGCCGGATGCCTATCAGCGCTGGGCCGCGGCCGGGTGGAACGCGGTGTCGGGGCCGGAAGCCTTCGGCGGCCAGGGTCTGCCGCTGGCGATCAACGCCGCCTGCACCGAAATCTGGAGCGCCTCGAACATCGCCTTCGGCCTCTGCCCGCTCTTGACGCTCTCGGCGATCGAGGCGCTCGACGCCCATGGCAGCGAGGAGCTGAAGCGGATCTATCTGGAGAAGCTCGTCTCCGGCGAATGGACCGGCACCATGCAGCTCACCGAGCCGCAGGCCGGCTCCGACGTCGGCGCACTGCGGACGCGCGCCGAGCCTGTCGGTGACGGCACCTACCGCATCAAAGGAACAAAAATCTTCATCACCTATGGCGACCACGACATGACCGATAACATCGTGCATTTCGTGCTGGCCCGCCTGCCCGATGCACCTGCGGGCACCAAGGGGATTTCGCTATTCCTGATTCCGAAATTCCTCGTCAATGCCGATGGCTCGCTCGGCGCGCGCAACGACATCTATCCTAGCGGCGTCGAGCACAAGCTCGGCATGCACGCCTCCCCCACCTGCACCATGACGATGGGCGATCAGGGCGGCGCGATCGGTTACCTGATCGGCGAGGAAAATAAGGGCATGCTCTGCATGTTCACGATGATGAACCAGGCCCGCCTCGGCGTCGGCCTCGAAGGCGTCGGCATCGCCGACCGGGCCTATCAGCAGGCCCTTGCCTTCGCGCAGGAGCGCAAGCAGGGTCGCGCCGTCGGCAAGAAGGGCGACGGACTCGATCCGATCATCGTGCATCCCGACGTCAAGCGCATGCTGCTGCAGATGCGCAGCATGACCGCTGCGGCGCGTTCGATCTGCTACGCTACTGCCGTCGCGCTCGACGTTGCCACCCGCGCCAAGGACGCAAAGGTGCGCGCCGATGCTGCCGCCCGCGGCGCGCTGCTGACGCCGATTGCAAAAGCGTTCTCCACCGACATCGGCAACGAGGTGACGTATCTCGGCGTGCAGATCCACGGCGGCATGGGTTTTATCGAGGAGACCGGCGCCGCACAGCACTACCGCGACGCGCGCATCACCTCGATCTACGAGGGCACCAACGGCATCCAGTCGATCGACCTCGTCACGCGCAAGCTCGCCGCCAATGGCGGCGCAGCGGTGTGGGCGCTGCTCGACGAACTGGGCGGCATCGTCAAGCAGGTCGAAACCTCGAACGATCCGGCCTTCGGCAGCACGGGCGGCAAACTGCGCGATGCGCTCGGCTCGCTCGAGCGCGCCAGCAAATGGCTGCTGGAGCGCGTTAATTCCGCGCCGAACGACGCGCTCGCCGGCGCGACGCCCTACCTGCGCCTGTTCGGGTCGACGCTCGGCGGCTGCATGCTGGCCGGCGAAGCGCTCGCCGCCAAGAGCAATGGCGAGGCCGGCGATCCGCAACGCTACGTGACGGTGGCGCGATTCTTTGCCGAGAACATCACCGTGCAGGCGAGCTCGCTGGAGAAGACGGTGACGGACTCAGCCGATGCGGTGAACGGCGCCGACGCGGTGTTGCTGGGCTAACAATTCGCAAGATGGGTTAGTGAAACGTAACCGGCCTTCACAAGCGCGACTCGACGGACCAATGGCGGATTACGCTTCGCTAATCCGCCGTACGGTCGTGCGATCTCTTGTTCCTCTGTCGGGTAGCGCACACAAGTCTCAAAAATACACAACAAGTTCCATGCCGCAGCGCGTTGTACCGCAGCAACACCCCTGAAAAAACGAATGATCCCGTAGTCTCCGGCCGTTGCGCATTCATCTCGCAATCCGAAGAATGAGCCAATCGCGTGCTTGTGCAATCAGGCTCTTGCGGAGCCTTGGAGGCCGGACAATGGACCCATGGCGATTGGCGACGAAGGCGCAGCGTCGAATCAACCTTCTCTCGGGCGTGGCTCTCTTGAGCTGGGTTCTCGTCTGGCTCGCCAGCCCTGGTGCGGCGCCCATCGAACGAGTCAGCGCTTCTGTCAAGAATGCCGGCGCTTCGATCGAGAGCGCCGAGGCGGCTTCAACCGCGGAACGCAAGGAACCTTCTCGCATCGCGAGCGCCGAGCCGGTGGTCACGCCGCCCGTGGTCACGCCGCCGGTGATCGCGCTGGCAAGCGCCGCCATCGATGCCATCGAGGTGCCGCTCCCTGCGGCGACCGTGATCGAGAAAGCGCCGGACATCACGAAAGCGCCTGACGCGACGGCCGCCCCGGAAGAGCCGAAATCTTTCGTCGTGGCCTCGCTGACCGATCCGGCGGAGGTGCTGCCGCCAGAGACGCCTGCCGCCGACGTGGCCGCGGCGAGTTCGCCTGCTTCGATGCGCGACACTGGCCTGCCGGCGGTGAGCACCATCGAAATCAACGAGGAATGTCTGGTCGCGGAAATCTGCATCGATCGCTATCTGTGGGCGCTCTATGAGCGGGCGCCCAAGATCGACGCCATCAAGGTGCATGAGCGGCGGAAAGTGACGATCAAGAGGAAGGGCAAGACGATAACCGTCACCAGGACCTTCACCAAGCGCGTCGACGAGGATTTTACCTGGAAGGACCCGAAGGCGGCCGACAGAGCCGGCATGACGATGATCGACTACGTGATCGGCGGCATGGACAAGAGCTTCAAGCTGAAACTCTTTCATACCCTGCACGCCGCCGAGCAGGCCGGACTATCGCCCGGCATCACCAGCGCGTTTCGCGACGACTACCGCCAGGGAATCGCAAGCGGCCTGAAAGCGGCAACCGATCGATCCTACCATGGCGGGAGTTTGCGTGGCGGTTATGGCCACGGGCTCGCGGCCGACATCGTCAGCGTCAAGGGCGCGACGCGGGCGCAACGTTGGGTCTCCACCGACAAGCTCTGGAAGTGGATCGACGAAAACGGCAAGACGTTCGGCATCGGGCGGCCGTATCTCGACCGGGATCCGCCGCATGTGGGACCGATCGACGGCAAGGAGTATGCCTCCCGCCGTGGCGGATCGAAGACGCAGGAAGCGCAAGCGAGCATCAAGAAGCGCGAGCGCTTAACCGCGCGAGACAATCACCGCACGGCAAAGCGCACGAAAACAGCCAATGCCAAAACGGCAAAATTGTCCAAAGGCCGGACCATGTAGCCGGTCCGCCGCATGCCCTTCCTGCCCACGCGGGAAGACGGCGAGGCTTGATCAGTCAAGCGAACGGCGCGTAGCCCGCATGAGCCAACGGTCGCGCGAATGCGCGACCGATGCCCGATGACAGGCTCCGCGACATGCGGAGCGAATGAAATTGAAGCCCGAAATCGCCCCACGACTCATTCGCGGCGCGAACTGGCCGCAGCGACCGTCAAAGCGATTGCTGCCGGATCGCAGCAGAGCACCATCAGCAATATCAGCCATCGCACCGCGGCTTCGGGCGCGGCGCCGACCATCATGGCGAGATACTGGATCGGACCGGTGGACGCTTCGATGCGAGAGCGTTCGCCGGCCAGCGCCGCGCGTTGTGCCTGCAGGTCGACGAGCGTTGCGGTCGCGGCCTGCCGCTGCGTATCCAGCCCGTCCCGCGTCGCGCGCTCTTGGCTGACGATGTTGAGAGCCCGCGTCACCCGCCCGCGCCGTGTCGATTCATCGACCGCCCGGTCGATTTGCGCGATGCGGCCGGTGAGATCGGCGACGGCGGCCGTTTGCGCCACCACGCGGGCGTCGAGCGATTCAATGCGCTCGGTGACGCCTGACCGCGCCGTGGCCGCGACGCTGACATGCGCCTCGACCAGCTTGCCGAACACGCCGGCGGCGTTGATCAGCGCGAGGCCGGCGACGAGCGCGACCATGACGGAGCGCATTTTCCAGCTGGTCTGGCGCCAATGCGCGGCCAGCCATCCGGCGATCACGAGCTTGCCGGCCTCCATCGTGGCGGCGAGCACCATGACCGCAACGGGATCGCCGGGAAATATTTCGGCCATGCCGGCGACCGAAAAATAGGCAGCGACCGTCGCCAGCGCGAGAGCGGCAGCAATGGCAAAGGCGCGGCTGGTGCGTTCGCGCGTTGGTGGGGCGGGAACGACAGAAACGGCCTCCGGCACGGCCGCCTCGGCGGAAACCGTCGGCGGCTCAAGCGGCGCGTTCGGCATCTCCGGCTCGACGTTGGCCTCGGTCGCTTCCGTTGCCGTTGCCGATGCCTTGGCCTTGGTCGCCCTGGTGGCTTTGCTACGACCGGCCGCCGAAGAGGAGCGGCTGCGTTTCTTTGCTGCCTGGGGCGCCTCGCCGGATGGCTCCATGCTGAGGGCTTCCGGTGTTGTCACCAGTCTAGGGGCACGATTTGAGGCATTGGCCCAGGCATCAAGCTGATGCCTGATGCGCATGGCGTCGCTGTCGCCCTCCGCCGGTTCGGTCGCGGAGATCGCTCGCGTGGTTGCACGGCCTGTCATGTGGCGCCCTGCCTCGAAACGACGAAAGTCCGCTTTTGCTCGACAAAGAACTGACGTGCGCCGTAGCCGTCCGTGTCGACGGCATATCTAAAGCTCCCGTCAACGGTCGGAAACACGGCCACAACCGGGCCCGACTCGTGATCGTTGGCCACGTTTTCGACTTGCTCGCCAATCGCAAACTTCGACATCGAAAACCCCTTCTCGGATTCGTTGACGCGATTATACCCGCACACGCAGGCCATCGCTGCTCAACGATTCGCCTTCCGGAATTTACGACGCTGGTTGTTGCACGAATGCCGCATCCTGCTCTCCGGCCGCAACCGCTCCAACGTGGAGCGCGAGGCGAGCATCGCGCGATGTTCGAATTGAGTCCGAAAAGCGGGTCGCGGACGAAATCATTCGGACGATCTGAATCTGAGAAGCGCTGCGGGCATCGCGTGCCGAACAACGCCATCCAGAACTGTTGCTGCATAATGACAGTCAGGCTAATCCGCCGCAGAGACCGTAGTTCTACGCTTTGCGAATCGTCCACGCCCGGATTCTACTTTCACTGCAATTGTTTCCCTTGAGCGTTTGACTAGACCGTCCCGCGCCGAATGGCGCGGCTTTGAAGTGCGTAGTTTTGCGGGCCGATTTCCTGAAGGCCGGGCGCGCACCCTGCTGGCACGAACCCTGCATGGCGTGAGCGAGCCGGATATTCAACGACGAAGGTCACCATGCTCGTTACTCTCATCGCCGTTCTCTGCAACAGCCAGCTCTGCCTCGAAAAGGTCGTTACCACCAGCGAGCAGTCCGGCATCACCATGGGCGCCTGCGCAGTCAACGCGCAAATCGGCATCGCCGACTGGCTCGCCAAGGGGCCCTATCACGCGTGGCGATTGCAAGGCTACAAATGCGTGCTCGGTAAATACACGCCGAAGAACGAAGCCTGAGGAGCCACAGGCTATCTCACGCTGGCGCGGTTCTTTGCCGGGCATAACGAATTTGTTTGCGTCGACGTCAGGCGGCCGGGTGCATTAGCGCACTGACCATGGCCATGCCAATAACGGTTGCGTTTTTTTGGCTTGCGGCCGCGCCGGGGCTGGCGTCGGCTTTTGCGTCTGACCGACAGTGGTCGCCTGCCGCGGACGCGGCAGTGGTATTTCGGGCATCACCTTTGGCTCTTCAGACATCATCTTTGGCGCTTCGGGCACCGCCTTTGGCTCTGAAGCGCTGGCGACATTGCGGGCGAGTTGTTCCTGGCTTGTGTTGACCCGCTCGATAAGCGTCTGGCTTTCGCGCGTCATCTGGATCTGGGTCGCCTTGATCTGCTCGATGATACTGTTGTTGCGTGCCATTGCTTCCCGGCTCGCGTCGAGTTGGCTCGTGAGATTTTCATTGTCGCGGACCAATTGTTCTTGCCTCACCTTGAGCTGTTCGACCGTTTGCCTCAAGGCAGCGAGATCGCCCGCCATCGGTTCTAGCTGCTGCGCCAACTCGGAAGACAGAACAACAGCAGCCGACGCGACATCTTTCGGCGCAGCGGCTTCCGGCGCCGCCTGTGTCAGAGGTGCCGGATCTGAGGGGGCCATCATCACCGTATCGGCGGAGGATGACCACCACCAGGCAGCGACACCAATGAATGCTGCCGAGAGAGAGCCAACGAAAGCCAGATAGCGCCAATCCGCCAATCGATGACTCGTTGCCGGCGGGGGGCGAGACGTGTTCATGCTGGTCGGCGGGACCGAAGGACCGATTCCCACTTCGCGCGCCAGGTTCGAAAGCTGCTGATCCAAACTTGCGATCTGCCCTTCCGCGAGCCGGTCTTCAAGACTGGAATTCATTTGATGCTCCGTATCAAATGCAATGGCTCCCGCCTGGGAGCGATCCGCGCATCTGCGCTACGACGAGCTAACACTGGCGTTTAACGCAGCTGAGAAGGCGGAACTATGTTCACGACCGGAGAACTACGGAAGGAACTCTGACCCTTCGCGGGCGCTCTGCATTCGTCGTCAAGTTCCGTATCCCCTGTTCCAAGCCGAAGGCCCGCGCCCACATGCGCGAGACGCACAGCCCGTAGGATGGGTGGCGGGACTTTATCCGCCGTAGCTCAACGAGCGAAGGCGGAAGCGATACCCATCAATTGCCGCCTGGGACTGCGATGGGTTTCGCTGCGCTACAACTTCGACAAATCCATTTCGGAATCGTAAGACTTGCCTTCGACATCCTTGGTGATGGCCTGCCCGCAGATCACTTCGCCGCGCTTCTGGTCGAATGTCAGAGTCGGCTGTCCATAAAGCTGCCACCCGCGGTTCAAAGCGTCGGTCACTCGGTGGCAGAATGCGGCATCATCCTTGCCCGTGAGATATCGGTAAACCTTCATGATGCCCTCCAAACGCTCGAACAGCTTTTAGCGCGTAGGATGGGTGGAGCGAAGCGATACCCATCGAGCACGGTGTGCGGTGAGCTGATGGGTATCGCTTCGCTCCACCCATTCTACGAAGCTACGGAATTCATTCGATCGGCTTCAGCCCCGCTTCGATCTGCGCCCTTCGCGGCTCCAGGAACGGCGGCAGCGCCAACCGCTCGCCGAGGCTTTCCATCGGCTCGTCGGTCGCAAAGCCCGGGCCGTCGGTGGCGATCTCGAACAGGATGCCGTTGGGCTCGCGGAAATAGAGACTGCGGAAATAGAAGCGATCGATCTCGCCGCTGTTGGGGATGCGCAAGTCCGTCAGACGTTTCGTCCAGGCGTGATACTGCGCCTCGTCGGGGGTGCGGAACGCGACATGGTGCACGCCGCCGGCGCCCTGGCGGGCGATCGGCGAGGTCTTATCCTCGAGCACATGCAGCTCAGCGGCGGGGTTGCTCTCTCCCCTTGCCTCGCCCATCTCGAACACGTGAATCTGCGCACCGTGAGCGGCATACTCCCGCACGCGGCGCATGTTCATGACCTCGGCCAGCACGAAGGTGGTGCGCGATAGATCATGCACGGTCAGCACGATCGGACCGAGCCCGCGGATCTGATGCTCCGCCGGCACCGGACTCTTCTCCCAAGGCGAGGCCGGCCCCGCACCGCCATCGTCGATCAGAACCAGCCGCTGCCCCTCACCGTCCTCGAACGGCAGCGTCAGACGGCCGTCGACCTCGATGATGTCGCGGGTCTCCACGCCAGCCTTCTTGAGTCGATCCCGCCAGTAGCCGAGAGCCTTCTCGCCGGCAACGCGCAGGCCGGTGCGCGAGATCGAATTGGTTCCGCGCAGTTCAAGCGCCGCGGGAAAATCGAAGAAGGTGAGATCGGTGCCGGGATTGGCTTTGCCGTCGGCGTAGAACAGGTGGTAGGCGCTGACGTCGTCCTGGTTGACTGTCTTCTTGACCAACCGCATGCCAAGCAGGCCGGTGTAAAAGGCTAAATTCTCCCGCGGCTTCGCCGAGATCGCGGTCAGATGATGGATTCCGCCTAGCTGCATTGCATTAACCTCGTAGTCGGGATGGCTTTCCGCCGGAAAGCCATCCCCGCGTTATGTTGTTATTTGAGCATGATCTTTTCGGAAAACCGGGGGCCACTTTGCGCTAACGCGGCCCTTCGGGTCCGGATCATGCTCCCCCGGGAAAATTGCACGGAGTGGTTGGGGCCCTTGCCGGATCATGTAGGATAGGACCGGATGATTGGCCAGCGGCACCGCGGCCGGCTGCTTTTAGGGGCAAGTTCATGACCGGACACCTCATTGTGTCGGACGAAGACGCGACGCGCGTGATCAAGCTGCGGCGGCCCGAGAAGAAGAACGCGTTCACCCAGGACATGTATCGCGGAATGAGCGATGCAATCGACAAGGCGCAGTACAATCCCGATATCCGCTGCATCATCATCACCGGCGGTTCGGGCGTGTTCACCGCGGGCAACGATCTTGAGGATTTTCTGAAAGAGAGCACGTCGAATACCGATACACCACGCGGCGCCTCCAACGCCGTAAAACTGCTTTATTCGCTGGCCCACAACGTCAAGCCGATCATCGCCGCCGTCGACGGCGTCGCGATCGGCATCGGCACCACCATGCTGTTCCATTGCGACTATGTGCTGGCCAGCACGACCGCGACGTTCTCCACGCCGTTCATCAATCTCGGACTGGTCCCCGAAGCCGCCTCCAGCCTGTTGATGCCGCGCACCATGGGCCACCAGCGCGCCTTCGCCATGCTGGTGATGGGCCGCAAGTTTTCCGCCGACGAGGCGCGCGAGGCTGGCTTCGTCAATGTCGTTGTGGCGCCCGGACACACCGAAGCCGAGGCGCGCAAGGTCGCGCGCGAGATCTGCGCACTGCCGGCAGAAGCGGTCGCAATCACGCGCAAACTGCTAAAACTGCCGCCAGAGGACATGACGCGCCGGATCGACCAGGAAGGCCATCTGTTCGGCGAACGATTGCGTTCGAAGGAAGCCGTGACGGCGTTCAAGGCGTTCTTCGAGCGGAAGAAGGGGTAGTTGAAGGCACGCTCTCGCCCCACCGTCATTGCGAGCGCAGCGAAGCAATCCATTGCGCCGCATCAAGAAATAATGGATTGCGTCGCTGCGCTCCCTTGCACAAACGCTTCGCGTTTGTCGCAGGCAATGATGCGGAAACATCAAGGCCATGAAAGTTCTCTTCCGTCCTTTCCTTGCGCTCGCGATCATGCTGGCGCCCATCGCTTCCTTAAGCGCGCAAACCACCGCTCCGGTCGACCTGCGCATTCTCGCGATCAATGATTTTCACGGCTATCTTCGCCCGCCCTCGGGCGGGATCACGATCGCCGATCCCGAGGACGGGACGAAGAAGATCACCGTCGAAGCCGGCGGCGCCGAGCACATGGCGACGCTGGTCGGCCAGCTTCGCGGGGGGCACAAGAATTCCATCTTCGTCGCGGCCGGCGATTTGATCGGCGCCAGCCCGTTTCTGTCGGCGATGTTCCATGACGAGCCGACGATCGAAGCGCTGTCGATGATGGGCTTGAATATTTCCGCTGTCGGCAATCACGAATTCGACGAGGGCAAAGACGAGCTGTTGCGCATGCAGAACGGCGGCTGCCATCCGGTCGACAAATGCCAGGGGCCGCATCCGTTTACCGGCGCGAAATTTCGCTATCTCGCCGCCAGCACGTTCGAGAAGAGCAGCGGCAAGACGGTGTTTCCCGCCTATGAAATTCGCACATTCGAAGGCATTCCGGTCGCCTTCATCGGCCTGACTTTGAAAGGCACGCCTGGCCTCGTCTCGCCTGTCGGCATTGCCGGCCTCGAATTCCGCGACGAGGCCGAGACGGTGAACGCGCTGATCCCGGAGCTGAAGGCGCGCGGCGTCGAGGCCATCGTCGTGCTGATCCACGAGGGCGGATTGCCGACCGGGGACTACAACGAATGTCCCGGCATTTCCGGGCCGATCGTCGATATCGTCAAAAGGCTCGACAAGGCAGTGGACGTCGTGGTCTCCGGCCATACCCACCGCGCCTATGTCTGCGAGATCGACGGGCGGCTCGTCACTTCCGGCGACAAATACGGCACGCTGGTCACCGCGATCGATCTGAAACTCGATCCCGTGACGCGCGACGTCGTCAGCGCCAGGGCCGGCAACAATATCGTCCGCACCGCAGCGCTTGCGAAGGATGCGCAACAGACCGCGCTGCTTGACGCCTATGACAGGCTGGCCGCGCCGATCGCCAACCGCCCGGCGGGCGCGGTGACGGCGACGCTGTCGCGCGTGCCGAATGCCGCCGGCGAAAGTCCGCTCGGCGACATCATCGCCGACGCGCAACTCGCCGCGACCAGCGCGGAAGCAAGAGGCGGTGCGGTCATCGCCTTCACCAATCCCGGCGGCGTCCGCGCCGATGTCACGCGGAAGGAAGATGGCGCGGTGACCTATGCCGACCTGTTCGCCAGCCAGCCGTTCCGCAATCAACTGGTGACGCTGACGCTGAGCGGAAAGCAGATCAAGGACATGCTGGAGCAGCAATGGCGCGACCCCAAGCGGCCGCGGATCCTGCAGGTGTCGAAAGGCTTCAGCTACGCATGGGACGGATCGAAGGGCGATGGCGAGCGCATCATCGCCGAACGGATGTCGCTGAACGGACAGCCGATCGATCCTGCTGCGCACTATCGCGTCACCGTCAACAATTTCCTGTTCGTTGGCGGCGACGGTTTTACCGTGCTGACGGAAGGAACCGCACCGCTGATTGGCGTCTATGACGTCGACGCTCTGCATACCTATTTTGCGGCGAACAGTCCGGTCGGCCCGACCTCCGCCGATCGCATCGTCCGGGTCAACTGAGCCGCGCGCCGTGGGCCTTTCCGAGCGGCCTCTAACGGCCTAGATTAGCCGCTCCTTGCCGGCGCGCTCCTCTACGCCAGGATTTCGCATGACACTGCTTCTGACCCATACCGCCTGCCTCGACCATGTCACGCCCCCGGGGCACCCGGAGCGTCCTGACCGGCTGCGCGCGGTCGCCGAGGTGCTGGCGGACGATCGCTTCAAGCCGCTCACGCGCAGCGAGGCGCCCGAGGGCAGTCTCGATTCCGTCACGCTGTGCCACGGCGAGCACTATGTCGGCGAACTCCGCCACATCGCGCCGCAAAGCGGCATGATCTATATCGACGGCGACACCTCGATGTCGCCGGGCACCTGGGAAGCGGTGATGCGCGGCGTCGGCGGCGCAGTGGCTGCGACTGACGCGGTGATGTCCGGAACCCATCAGAATGCCTTCGTCGCGGTGCGGCCGCCCGGCCATCATGCCGAGGTCTCGAAGCCGATGGGCTTCTGCTTCTTTGACAATGTCGCCATTGCCGCACGCCACGCCCAGCGCAAATACGGCATCGGCCGCGCCGCGATCGTCGATTTCGACGTCCATCACGGCAACGGCACGCAGGACATTTTCTGGCACGATCCGACCGTGATGTACTGCTCGACGCACCAGATGCCGCTGTTTCCCGGCACCGGCGCCAGCGGCGAGCGCGGCGAGCACGACACCATCGTCAATGCGCCGCTGGCGTCCGAAGACGGCAGCGCCAAGTTCCGCTCAGCATTCGAGAACCTGATCCTGCCGCAGCTACAAAAATTCTCGCCGGAGCTCGTGATCATCTCCGCCGGCTTCGACGCGCACTACCGCGATCCCCTCGCCTCGCTCAACCTGAAGGCGGACGATTTCGGCTGGGTCACCCGCAAGCTGATGGATGTGGCTGATTCGAGCGCCGAGGGGCGGGTTGTCTCGGTGCTGGAAGGCGGCTACGACCTGCAGGGGCTGAAAGAGTCGGTTGCCGCGCATGTCACCGCGTTGATGGGCGCGTAGATCACGCCACAATAGGTCCGAAATAATTTGCTTGATTCTGCGCTTCTGACTGGGGGCGCATCCGGGAACTCGATATGGCCGAAAACACGCAAGCGGACGTCAAAAAACTCTCCTTCGAGCGCGCGATCGAGGAACTCGAATCGATCGTGAAACGGCTGGAGGACGGCAAGGTGCCGCTCGAGGAATCGGTCGCAATCTATGAACGGGGCGAAGCGTTGAAGCGCCGCTGCGAAGAACTGCTGCGGCAGGCGGAGGCCCGCGTCGACAAGATCACGACGGACGCGAACGGCCAGGCCACCGGGACCGAGCCACTCGACGTCCAGTAAGCCCGCCAGCGGTCTTAGCGTTCGGCGCACGAAACGGGCTTACTGGGCGAAGTTTCTACCTTGCCGTGTGGGAGACGGAACAGCCGAATTAGTTCTTCCGGCGCTGCACAGCCTGATATAGTCCGCCCACACTTGGGGACAGTACGTGCGCGTCGAGCACCGCCATATTATCTATATTCAGGGCTACGATCCGCGCGGGCTGGCGCAATATTACCGCATGTTCCGGACCGAACTGCGCAAGTTCGGCCGGCTTTACCAACTCCAGGCCACCATCAGCCGGCCCAAGGTCGCCTCCGACGACGAGATCGCGTCCTGGACCATCGACACCAAAGCTGAGGATTGGCAGACCCGGACCTCCTACGATTTCCTCCGGTTCGAGGATTTCATCCAGCAGGACCTGGCGTCGCCGATCTGGCGCACGGTGTTCAACGCAGTGTGGATCTACTGGCGCCTCGTGTTCGCCGGCACCATCGGCCGCTTCGGCAAGGCGAACTGGCGGTTCGCCACCTTCATCACCTACCCGCATTTGATGCTGTTGCTCGAGGCCGCGTGCGCCGGCGCCATCGCCTTCGTGTTCGAGAAAGGCCTGAATGCCATCGGCATTCCCGACATGTTCAGCATCGCGATCGCCATTGCCATTTTCGTGGCGCTGCTCGGGGCCGTGCTGAAATACACCGAGAACGCCACTTACGTGCTCTACCTGCTGTGCGACACGATCTGGACCTGGGAGTTCTCGCGCCGCGAGCGCCCGGAATGGGATCAGCGCATCGACCGCTTCGCGCAGCATCTCATCAAGACGGCGAAGAGTACCGACGCCGACGAGATCGTCATCGTCGGCCATAGTTCCGGATCGTTCCTGTCGACCGAAATGCTGGCGCACGCGCTCAAGCTCGATCCGGCGCTCGGCCGTCACGGTCCGCGGATCGTGCTGCTGACGATCGGCGGCAATTTCCCGATTGTGGGCTATCACGCCGTATCGGTCGAGTTTCGCGACCATCTGCGGATGCTGGCGGTCGAGCCGTCGATCGACTGGATCGACTGTCAGGCCCGCAAGGACGTGATGAATTTCTACCAGTTCGATCCGATCACGAGCCACGGCATCGACGTCGGCGCGGCCAGACGCAATCCGAATATCGTGCCGGTCCGCTTCCGCGACATCATCCTGCCCGAGCATTACAAGAAGTTTCGCTGGCAGTTCTTCCGCGTGCATTTCCAGTTCGTGATGGCCAACGAACTGCCCAATGCCTACGACTTCTTCATGATCGTCTGCGGACCGGTCCCGCTCAGCGCCCGCATGACCCACCCCGACGCCGCGCTTGATATCGCGACCGGCGATTCCGGGGCGCGCGATCGGGCCTGGAAGCGAATCGAAGCGGCCGCGATGGCGGCCCCAAGGGCGGCCCCAAGTGCCGATTTGAGCAAACTGGAACCATCTGCCCGCCGCAGTGGTTGAAAAATCGAGGCTTTTTGCCCCAGAACGGTGGAACCGAATCGGCTCTCCGGGTTGGCTTTAGCGGCGGCTTTGGTGTAAAGCTGGCGGTTCTATGGGCTGTGGAGAGCAGCCTGCGGCTGGCTTCGGGCGGCGGCAAGCACCTCAAATAGCTAAAGAAACTGAACCGGGAAGGGTTCCGAGCGACTAAGTGATGCATATCACATGGTTTAAACCGGAGTGCATCTAGGGTTTCAAATCAGGTACCGGCCTGCCGAACTGGCAGGCGGGTCTGGATTTTCACGGCGCGGTTAACGCGCTTCCCGTCTCGCGTCAGGCCGTTCGCCCTGACTTGCAAAATTGGAATATCGCTGTGACCACATTTAGTAAAACGCCGCTTCTGGACACCATTCGCACACCTGACGACCTCCGCAAGCTCAAGATCGAGCAGGTGCGGCAGGTCGCGGACGAACTCCGCCAGGAAACCATCGACGCCGTGTCGGTGACCGGCGGTCACTTCGGCGCCGGCCTCGGCGTCGTGGAACTGACCACCGCCATCCACTACACCTTCGATACCCCGCGCGACCGCCTGATCTGGGACGTCGGCCACCAGGCCTACCCGCACAAAATCCTGACCGGCCGCCGCGACCGCATCCGCACGCTGCGTACCGGCGGCGGCCTCTCCGGCTTCACCAAGCGCAGCGAGAGCGACTACGATCCGTTTGGCGCCGCACACTCCTCGACCTCGATCTCCGCCGGCCTCGGCATGGCGGTGGCGCGCGATCTCTCCGGCGGCAAGAACAACGTCATTGCCGTGATCGGTGACGGCGCGATGTCAGCCGGCATGGCCTATGAGGCCATGAACAATGCCGGCGCGATGAACTCGCGGCTGATCGTCATCCTCAACGACAACGACATGTCGATCGCGCCGCCGGTCGGCGCGATGAGCGCGTACCTGTCCCGCCTCTACTCCGGCAAGACCTACCGCACGCTGCGCGAGGCGGCCAAGCAGATCAACAAGCGTCTGCCCAAGATCCTCGCCAACCGCGCCAACCGCGTCGAGGAATATTCCCGCGGCTTCATGATGGACGGCGGCACGCTGTTCGAGGAACTCGGCTTCTATTACGTCGGCCCGATCGACGGTCACAACCTCGACCATCTGCTGCCGGTTCTGAAAAACGTCCGCGACATGGAAACCGGCCCGATCCTGGTCCACGTCGTAACGCAGAAGGGCAAGGGCTACGGCCCGGCGGAAGCCTCTGCCGACAAGTACCACGCGGTCGTCAAGTTCGACGTCGCGACCGGCGCTCAGGCCAAGGCAAAACCGAACGCACCGGCCTACCAGAACGTGTTCGGCCAGAGCCTCGTCAAGGAAGCCGAGAAGGACGACAAGATCGTCGCCATTACCGCGGCGATGCCGTCCGGTACCGGCGTCGACATCTTCAACAAATCGTTCCCGAACCGCACCTTCGACGTCGGCATTGCCGAGCAGCATGCGGTGACTTTTGCGGCCGGTCTCGCCACCGAAGGCTACAAGCCGTTCTGCGCGATCTACTCGACCTTCCTGCAGCGCGGCTATGACCAGGTGGTCCACGACGTCGCGATCCAGAGCCTGCCGGTGCGTTTTGCGATCGACCGCGCCGGCCTGGTCGGCGCCGACGGCGCGACCCATGCCGGCTCGTTCGACAACGCCTATCTCGGCTGCCTGCCGAACTTCGTCATCATGGCGGCGTCCGACGAGGCTGAACTGGTGCACATGGTTGCGACGCAGGTTGCAATCAACGACCGGCCGAGCGCGGTGCGTTATCCGCGCGGCGAAGGCCGCGGCGTCGAAATGCCCGAGGTCGGCATTCCCCTCGAAATCGGCAAGGGCCGCATCGTCCGCCAGGGCAGCAAGGTCGCCCTGCTCTCGTTCGGCACGCGCATGGCCGAATGCGAAAAGGCTGCCGACGAACTCGCCGCCCACGGCCTCTCCACCACCATCGCCGACGCGCGCTTTATGAAGCCGCTCGACGTCGATCTGGTGCTGAAGCTGGCGCGCGACCACGAGGTGTTGCTCACCATTGAGGAAGGCTCGATCGGCGGCTTCGGCTCGCACGTCATGCAGACGCTGTCCGACCACGGCATGCTCGACGGCGGCCTGCGAATGCGTGCGATGATCCTGCCCGACGAGTTCATCGACCACGACACGCCGAACGCGATGTATGCCCATGCCGGCCTCGACGCCAAGGGCATCGTCGCCAAGGTGTTCGATGCGCTCGGCAAGGACTACAAGACCGAGACCGTCAAGCTCGCCTGAGGCACAGCCCCCTTCGGTTCTGACCATCAGAACCGAAGGTCGGCTCTTCCGCCGGTAATTCCATGAAGATCTATCTGGCAGGTCCCGATGTGTTCCTGCCGGACGCCGTCGAGATTGGGCGCCGCAAGGCCGCGATCTGCGCCCGTTATGGGATGACCGGCCTCTACCCGCTCGACAACACAATCGACCTCGCTGCCCTCGATGCTTCGCTCGCGATCTTCAAGGGCAATCAAGCCATGATGGATGCGGCGAACGCGATCATTGCCAATCTGACGCCATTTCGCGGCCCCAGTGCCGACGCCGGCACGGTCTATGAACTCGGCTACATGGCCGGCCGCGGCAAGCTCTGCTTCGCCTACAGCAACGATCCGGCCATCTACGCCGACCGCGTTGCGCGGTCATTCCGCATCACGACGTCGGACGCCGGTCACATGGTCGACGCCGACGGGCTCACGGTGGAGGATTTCGGCCTGCCCGACAATCTCATGATGATCCACACCCTGGACCTGCATGGTGCTAGACTGGTGACGCCGCGAGAGCCGCCTCAAGATATCTGGCACGATCTCACCTCGTTCGAGGCCTGCGTCGCGCTCGCGGCGGATCGTGCCACCGGAAAATCGGACTGATATTGGCTGACAAGAACGACAGCGAGACTTCTGCCCGCAAGCGCGCGGACGTACTTTTGGTCGAGCGCGGCCTGTTCGAAAGCCGCGCCCGCGCCCGCGCCGCGATCGACGCCGGCGGCGTAACCGCCGATGGCCGGCCGGTGTTGAAGGCATCGGAAATCATCGCCGCCAATGCCGAATTGAGCGCGCAGCCCGCGCACCCCTGGGTCTCGCGCGGCGGCGTCAAGCTCGCCGGCGCGCTGGAGCAATATCCGATCGATATCGAGGGCCATGTCTGCCTCGACGTCGGCGCCTCCACCGGCGGGTTTACCGAGGTGCTGCTGGCGAACGGCGCGAGCCTCGTGTTCGCCATCGATGTCGGACACAGTCAGTTGCATCCCTCGCTGCGGATCCATCCGCACGTCGTGTCGATGGAAGAAACCGATATCCGCCAATTCGAAGGCAAGCGCCTGCCCGCCCGGCCCGATGTCGTCGTCATCGACGTCAGCTTCATTTCGCTGAAGGCCGTGCTGCCGGTGGCGCTGGAGCTCGCCGCGGCCCCCACGCAACTGCTCGCGCTGATCAAGCCGCAATTCGAGGCGGAGCGAAAGCACTCCAAGCACGGCATCATCCGCAACGCGATGGTGCATCAGGAAATCTGCGACGATATCTCGGCATTTGCGGCTTCCCTCGGCTGCACAGGCATCGAGGTGTTTCCGTCGTCGATCAAAGGCGGCGACGGCAATATCGAATTCTTCATGGGCGCGCGCCGTGGCTGAGAGCGAGTGCCTTGTCATTGACCATGTCGGCCACCAGGGCGACGGCGTCGCCATGTCGGGCGGCGGAAATATCTACGTTCCCTACACGCTGGGCGGCGAGACGGTGGAGGTCGGTCCGGTGCCCGGCCACCATCCCGACCGTCGCCGATTGCTCAACGTCGAAACCGCAAGCCCGGAGCGCGTCGCGCCTTTCTGTCCGCATTTCGGCGTCTGCGGCGGCTGCGCGATCCAGCACTGGGACGCCGAAGCCTATCGCGCCTGGAAGCGCGAGCTGGTGGTGACGACGCTGGCGCAGGCGGGCATCGATTGCGACGTCGCGCCGCTGATCGACGCCCATGGCGCGGGCCGCAGGCGCATCACCCTGCATGCGCGCATGGGCACCCATGACGTGCTCAAGGTCGGCTATGCCGCGGCGGGTTCGCACGACATCATTCCGATCGACCGCTGCCCGATCCTCGACCCGCAGCTCGGCGGTGCGATCGAGGCGGCCTGGGCCATCGCCGAGCCGCTGATCGCGATGGGCAAGCCGCTCGACATCCAGATCACGGCGACCAATAGCGGGCTCGATATCGATGTCCGCGGCTCCGGCCCGGTATCGTCAGCCATGATCGCGCGGCTGTCGCGCATCGCCGGACAGCACCGGCTGGCGCGGCTGACGCGCCATGGCGAACTGGTCCTGATGCGAATGCCGCCGGTTGTCTCGATGGGCAGCGCGCAGGTCGCTCTGCCGCCTGGCTCGTTCCTGCAGGCAACGGTGGCGGGCGAAGCGGCACTGGCCGAGCTGGTATCGGAGCATGGCAGGCGCGCCAAGCATATCGCCGACCTGTTCTGCGGCGTCGGCCCCTTCGCGCTGCGGCTGGCGGCAAAGTCGCGCGTCACCGCGCTCGACAGCGATACCGGCGCAGTCGCGGCGCTGCAGAAAGGTGCTACGTCAACCTCGGGATTGAAGCCGGTGAAGGCCGAGGCGCGTGATCTGTTCCGCCGTCCGCTGATGCCGCAGGAGCTGCGTGACTTCGACGCGGTCGTGTTCGACCCGCCACGGCAGGGCGCGCAGGCGCAGGCGACGCAGCTGGCGGCGAGCAAGGTGCCGACGGTGGTTGCGGTGTCCTGCAACGTCACGACCTTCGCGCGCGATGCGAAGATTCTGATCCATGGCGGCTACCGAATCGAAGGCGTCACGCCGGTCGACCAGTTCCGCCACACGCCGCATGTGGAATTGGTGGCGAGGTTCAGGCGCTGACGGCCTCCTCTCCAGGACGATTATCTGCGCGTTTCGAGGGCGGCTGACGCATTGAGGTCGCAAGGGCGATACATCTCTTCCAGTTGCCGGCCTTGCAGAAAGATCGTGCGCGGTGTCAGACCACCGCGACCGGCGATCCAGTGCCGGACAGGCAAGGGATACATCGAATAGAGCCATCGCGTCGCGCCCCGATTCGTGACCGCGCGACCGCGCAGACCGAAATCCCAAGCCGCGTGGAAGCCCAGCCTGGCTTTTGAAGTCACACAGATCCTGTCGTGAGGAATCTCCGAAAGGACGATCGTGCAGGCCGAGGCACAAAGGCCGTCGATGATCACCGATTGCCGCGAAGCCCTCAATTGCTTGTATCGATCTATGTAACGCTCGATAATTCCGCCCCGATCATTCGCGATCCTGACCTTTGCGTGACCTGGGCCTGCACCCGTCAGCGATAGCATTGCGGCCAGCATCCAGACGGGAAATCTCATGTGCCCTACACTGGTGTCGATAGACGTGATGCGCACCAGGCGGGTCAATGCCCAGACCTGCGGCAAGCGACGCATCGTTCGGCACCATCGGTTCGGAGATATTGACCTAGATCAAGATGCGCTGTCCGGCATCGCAGATCTTGGGATGGATCACCCGTCTATCCGCCACCCCGGAGCATGGGATGAGGGCATCAAGCGCATGAGAGCGCAGCGGCTGCGCCTGGATCGGCACCAACGCCGCAGCAAGGGCGATTGAGCCTGCCGGAACATATTCGAATACCCGCGGACGATCGTTTCTCAGTCCAGGGGTAACGCGCACGACGCCTGACTGCATCATGCCGAGGGTATAGGACATGCGCACCAGAAGTGATGCCGGTTACCGTCCCCACCGGTCCTGCCAGATTTTTTCCCCGATCATGCAATTGACGCGCGGCTCCCGGCCGGCGGCCGGCACCACCGGGCGTTCGGGCGTTCGGCCGGCGATTTCCAGCAGCAGCTTGGTGCGGATAGCCTCCTTGAACTTGTCGCGTTCCTTGATCGTCACCACGAAGGAGCCGGGGCCGCCGATGACGCAGTCCTCGTAATAGAAATCGAGATTGTCGATATCCATGGTGGAGTAGGACGGCTCCTTCACCATGATCGGCAGGCCGTTGATGATGACGCCCTTCTCGATCGCGGCATCGCGGGCGACTGTCACCGGCATGCCGTTGTTGTTCGGGCCATCGCCGGAAATATCGATCACCCGCCGCAGGCCGCGGTGCGGGTTCTCCTCGAACAGCGGCATGGCGAAATTGATCGCGCCCGAGATCGAGGTGCGCGAGGCGCGGCGGATCGGGGTCTTGACGATCTCGTTGGCGACGGCATCTGCCGTCTCCGGCCCGTCGATCACTCGCCAGGGGATGATGATCTTCTGGTCGGTGGAGGCCGCCCATTCGAAATAGGTGATCGCGATCCTGCCGTTCGGCCCGCTCTTCAGCGCCTGCAGGAACTCCTTGGAGACGATCGCCTGCGCGTAGCCTTCGCGCTGCAGCGCGAGTTCATCCAGGTCCATCGAATAGGAGACGTCGACGGCAAGGACGAGTTCCACATCGACGGTCGGATTGGCGTCCTTGTTGGCGGCGTTCAGTTGCTGGCCCGGCCGGCTCGCAGGATTCGGCGCGGCAAAACTCGCCACATCTCCGCCGGCGAGTGCGCCGGCTACAAGCACGACCCCGATCGAGACATACCAGCGCATTGCGGCCCTCCCGTCGAACGACAGTGATGGTGACATGCAAAACGGCGGACGCAAAGCGCTGAAATCATTTGTCCTTCACATTCGGGTTAGTGCCGAACATTCAGGCGGTCCGGTCAACGCTGCCGGATTCAGCTACGGTTCCTCGTGTCAGTTGCCAGAGAATCAGGCTCTCGATACCGCTATTTGAACAAATCTCGCGCTCGGCGCGACAGAAGGGGCGCGGCTAGCAAGCGGCCGCTAGCGGCACGGACATGGTTACGCCCCCGAAAATTTCAGCAAATGACAGCCCCCCGGCAACGCGCACGATCGTGCTCTGGGCCGGGATTTTTGTAGCTCTCGTCCTGGCGGTGTTGTCGCTGCCGCTGGTGTTTTCGGGCCCCGATCAGCCCAAAGTGGCGCAACCGGAACCGGTGCTGACGCCGCAGAACGCCATTGAACTATGCCAGCAGCTCTTTGAAGAGCCGAGGGAGTATATGGACTACGATGCCAAGCGCCGGCGCTGGGACCTGCGGCACGACGCCTGCAAGATGGCGTTCGAGGCCAACCCGGCGAACGCAGACCTCAAGGCCGCGTATGCGCGCAACCTGCCCTACGAGAAGAAGACAGAGGCAGTTGCCATGCTGCGCGAGGCGGCATCGCAGGGCAGTGCCGAGGCCTACTTCCAGCTCTACGAGCACCATCGATCGTGGGATCGCGGCGACCTCGACAAGATCCCGCTAGTCACCCGCGCCGAGGCGGATCAGGCGCTGCGAAGGGCGGCCGAGTTCGGCCATCCCGCCGCCACTTCCACGCTGGCGGCGCTGCTCAATCGCGGCACCACCGTGAAACGCGATCCTGCCGCGGCGCGATACTGGGCGGAGCGCGCGGTCGAGAATCCGGCAAAGGAAGCCAACAAGGGCGGTTTGCTTGTGATGCTCGGCAGCCTGCTGGCCACGTCGGACAAGCCAGACGAGCGGGCTCGCGGCCTCGACATTCTGGAAAGGCTGAACGCGCCCGGGCACTACCAATACGGCGCGAAGAGGGAATTGGCGCTGGCGATCCGTAGAGAAGATCCGGCGCGCGCCCGCACGCTGCTCGAAGAAGCCCGCCACCCAGATCCTGGCGGCGCCATCGTCCCGCTCGCAGAAATGCTGATCGCGGGCGAAGGCGGCCCGGCCGACCCGAAGCGCGCATTGTCGTTGCTGAAAGGCACACGGGATAGCTGGATGGCCAAAGGGATGCTCGGGCAACTCACCCTCGAGGGCAAGCTGCTGCCGCGCGACGTCCAGGAGGCGGTCAATCTGATCGACCGCGCCAGCACATGGGATTTCGACGCAAGGATGCAGGTGGTGCGGCTGCTTGCTGAATATCCGCATGTGCATGTGAGCCATCCCAAGGGAACGCTCTATTACGCGGTGGAGGCCGCGGAACTCGGCGAGCCCGGCGCGCTGGCCGCCCTGATCGAGCTGAAACTCTCGGCAAACGCCCAGTTTCAGGACCGGCCCGGAGCCTGTAAACTGATCGAGACGGCCGTCAGCCGCGGCGATCAGACCATGGCGCAGCGCCTGGCGGATTGCCGCGCCAACTGAGCGCTGCCGGCCCGTCTGAGTTCGCTCACTTCGGGACTTAGCTGGAAATGGCAGATACCGTTGTCAGGCCAAAGACCAAAGCCAAAACCAAGGTCGAACGGCCGCGGCTGCACAAGGTCATCCTGATCAACGACGATTACACGCCGCGCGAATTCGTCGTCACGGTGCTCAAGGCCGAGTTCCGCATGAGCGAGGACCAGGCCCACAAGGTGATGATAACCGCGCACCGGCGCGGCGTCTGCGTGGTCGCCGTATTCACCAGGGACGTCGCCGAGACCAAGGCCACCCGCGCCACCGACGCCGGTCGCGCCAAGGGCTATCCGCTGCTGTTCACGACCGAGCCGGAGGAGTAACGCCGATTTCTCCCGCCGGGGCCATGCCGGGAAGCCCGCCACCAGTTTCGAACGACGTCCAGAAATTGGGCGGCGGCCGCCGTCAATTCGCGATCCCGCAGCCGCATGATCCCGACGCGGCACGACAGGCCGTGCCCGGCCAACGACGATGAGGTGAGGTCCGGATCATCGGGTAACGGGCGCTCGCTCCTCGGGACGACGGCGAGCCCTACCCGATTGCGGACCAGTCCATGGAGTGTCGGCAAACGGTTCGTCGTCGTCACATAGTGGAATGAAAGTCCCGCGGTCGCCGCCGCGCGGTCGACGATGTGCCGGGTGCGGGACTCCACGGGAAACGAGACAAGCGGAACGTCCGCCAGCGCCGGCAAGGCGATCCTCGTGCGGCGCGCCAACCCATGATCCCGCCGCATGACAAGATGGAAGGTTTCGACGCCAAGGTCTTCGGTCACGAATGATCGCGGCACATCGTCGACATAGCCGATGCCGAAGTCGGCAAGTCCGTTGCGTATCTCGTCCATCACCATGTTGTGCAGTCCCTCGCGCAGGTGAAGTTCAATGCCGGGGAACCTTCGGCTGTAGTCCGCAATCAGGCCTGGAAGCACGGCGCCTGCAAGCGAAACCACGCTCGCGACCACGATCTGTCCGCGTGGATGAGCGGCCAACTCCCTCACGCTTTCGGCGCCGATCTTCAGATCATTGAGCAACCGTTCCGCTAGCGCAGCGAATTCTTTTCCGGCGTCCGTGACCGTGACCTGTCGGGTGCTGCGGGAAAACAGCGGCACACCCAACTCGATCTCGATCACCTTGATCGTTCGCGTTAGTGCCGGCTGCGATATCTTCAACGAGCTGGCCGCAGCGACAAAACTTCGATACTTGGCGAGCGCGAGAACGGCCTGGAGCTGTCGCGAACTCAGGTCGGGGAAGACATGACGGGACAGGCTGCCTCGCAATTAATCCAAGTAATGGAATAATCTCAGTTATCGAAAACAAATTGCAATAGACGGATCGCCTCGGCAAGCTCTCGCCGAGGAGACCCCCATGACCATCTGTCTCTACGGCAGTCCGATCAGCACCTTCGCCCGCAAGGTCGCGATCGGTCTTGAACTGAAAGGGCTGTCTTACGATCTCGTTGATGCGCTGACGCCGGATCGTCGCGAGCAATTGCGAAAACTCAATCCGAGGCTGGAAGTCCCCGTGCTGACCGACGGAGACCTCGTCGTCGTGAACTCAAGCGACATCCTGCAATATTTGGATTGGCGCTATCCCGAACAGCCTCTTTATCCCACTGCGATCGAGGAACGCGTCCTCGCCCGCGCGTTCGAGCGGTTGGCCGATCAACGCTTCGACCCGATCGTGGTGGACTGCTCGTACTGGCACTGGGCCGAGCGTGAGGACGAGCCACCCGCCGGCCTGCTGGCGGCGGCCCAAAAGGATATCGACGAGCTGTTCGAGCAGCTCGAGCGCATGTTGCTGTCGCGTCCGAAGCCGTGGCCGTTCGGCGAGCCCGGTGTCCTCGAATGCGCCTGGTTTGCCAACCTCGCCGCCTTGCGCACGTTTGGCCTCGCCATCGACCTCCAGCGCTTTCCCGTCGTCGGCAATTGGTTTCGGGCGATGCGGACCCATCCCGTCTTCATCGCCGACACGCAGCGCACCGCCGCGTTTCTGAAGGAGTTGAAGCATCTCACCCATGAGCGCAAGCGGCTGTTCTGGAGCGGAGACCGGATGGAGTGGCTGATATCGCGCGGATTCCACCAATGGTTTGCCGGCGAAATCGCTGCAGGCCGCGCGGCATTTCCGGGATAGGGCCGCGCCGACCGCGCAGCGCGCCGATTAGGCCGCCGATTTTTCGTCGACCAGGCCGTATACGCGTGCGGCCTTGGAGAAACCGGCGACAGGAAACTCGCCGAGATCGCTCCAGCCTCCCCGGCAGATGCCGGCAAATCCTTCCGAGGCCACGACCGTGCGGCCGAGCTTGCTGGCGATCTTTTCCAGCCGCGCCGCCATATTCACCGCCGGTCCAATGCAGGTGAAGTCGAGCCGGTTGCCGCCGCCGATATTGCCGTAGAGGATTCGTCCGACATGCAGGGCGACACCGAAGCGAAACCGTTCGACCGCGTCGCCGATCGGGTAGTTCAGGTTGGCGACGCTGACGCGGGATTCGTGGGCGGCCTCCAACACATGCGAGCAGACCTGCTGCTCGTCGCCGACATATTCATCGATCGGAAACACCGCGAGCAGGCCGTCGCCCATATATTTCAGCACGTCACCGCCATGGTTCTTGATCGCGGCAACCTGGCAATCGAAATACTGGTTCAGAATTTCGACGACGGTCTCGGCCGGCAGCCGGTCCGACAGCGCCGTGAAGCCGCGCAGGTCGGACAGCCAGATCGCGGCATTCATCGTCTCAGTGTGGCCACGCCTGATCTGGCCGCCCATGATCCGCTCGCCGGCGCTGTTGCCGACATAGGTGTCCAGAAGGCTAGCAGCCATGCGGTTCAAACTGAGAATCTCGACCACCCGCGCCAGCGGTTTCACGAGGCTCCGTAGCGCCGCTAATTGTTCATCCGTGAACCCGCCCGGCTGCTTGGTGGTCCAGCTCGACGCGTTCACCGGACCGCCGATGAAGGGTAGCGGCAGCGCGATATAGTCGGTGGCGTCTTCGGCGCGAAGATCGTCGATGATCGGAAAGCGCTTGCTTGCGGGATCGTCAACGCGGGCCCGGACTTCCAGCCCCTGCTGGAAAACGATCTTCAGCGGGCTGTTGTGAAAATCCGGTGACTCCAGGATATGGTAATCGACCGTGCCCAGTTCGACCTCGGCGCCGGGCTTCCAGATGAAATTGCGCCCGTAGATCTCAGGATGCAGCGTGCGGACGAAGACGCCGACACGCCACAGCGGCAGCCCTGCTGCGACCATCCGTTCGCAGCACTCGGCCATAAACCGGGTCGGGCTGGTCGCCGACCTCCCGCCGTCAATCAGCCAGTCGGTCAGCTTCTGCAGTTCTGCGATATTCATGGCGGCGTATTTGCCGCGCAACTGCAGCGGGCGTCAAGCGCGCTCCTGCGACAGCCGGACGTGACCCGACGACAGAGCTGCGCTAGCTTGACGGCGCAAAACAAGAGGAAGCGCAGAAGTGTACGACTTCATCATCGTCGGCGGAGGATCAGCGGGCTCGGTCATGGCGCACCGGCTCTCCGCCAAAAGCGCCAACAAGGTCCTGCTCTGCGAAGCAGGTCAGGACACGCCGCCCGGCAACGAGCCGCCCGAGATCCGCGACAGCTATTCGGGGCTGGCCTATTTCGATCCGCGCTTCCACTGGACCGAACTCAAGGTCACGACCCAGGTCGTGAGCCACAACAATCCCGATGAGAGCCGACCGCCGCTCCGCAAGTACGAGCAGGCGCGCGTGCTCGGTGGCGGGTCCTCCATCAACGGCCAGATGGCCAATCGCGGCGCGCCGACCGATTACGCGGAGTGGGAGGCCCGCGGCGCCACGGGCTGGAACTGGAAGGACGTGCTGCCCTATTTCAAGAAGGTCGAGCGCGATCTCGATTTCGACGGGCCGTTCCACGGCAAGGACGGCCGTATCCCCATCCGCCGCATTCCGCGAGAGCATTGGACAGGGCATTCGCAAGCGATGGGCGAGGCCTGCAAGCTCGCCGGCTTTGCCTTCCTGCCCGACCAGAACGGCGAGTTCACAGACGGCTACTTCCCGGTGACACACTCCAACCAGAACGAGCAACGTGTCTCGGCTGCGATGGGCTATCTCGATCGCGAGACCCGCAAGCGCGCCAACCTGACCATCTCGACCAACACAGAGGTCAAGGAGTTATTGTTCGAGGGCACGCAATGTGTCGGCGTGAAGGCGCTGGTCGATGGCCGGGAACAGGAGTTCCGCGGGCGCGAGGTCATTCTCTCCTGCGGTGCCATACATTCTCCCGCGCATCTCCTGCGCGCCGGCATCGGACCGGTCGGGCATCTGAAGGAGATGGGCATTCCGGTCGTGATGGGCCTCGCCGGCGTCGGTCAGCGCCTGATGGATCATCCCTCGATCGCGCTGTCGTCCTTTGTCCGCCGTGGCGCGCGCATGAACGAGCACACCAGACGCCACATCCAGATGGGGCTGCGCTACTCCTCGGGGCTTCCGGGCACACCCGCCGGCGACATGTTCGTCGCCGTTCTCACCAAGTCGGCCTGGCATTCGGTCGGCGAGCAGATCGCCTCGCTGCTCACCTTCGTCAACAAGACCTATTCGGAGACCGGGCAGGTAAAGCTCGCCTCGCGCGACCCGCGAATAGAACCCATTGTCGAGTTCAACCTGTTGTCCGACAGGCGCGACCTCGATCGTCTCATGAGCGGCTTCCGCAAGATGGCGGCGCTGCAGATGAGCGCGCCGCTCAAGGCAGTCACCGACAAGCCGTTCCCGGCTTCGTATTCCGATCGCGTGCGCAAGATCGGCGTGGTCAACACCAAGAACAAGATCCTCACCGCCATTGCCGCTGCCCTGATGGACGGACCGGCGGCGCTGCGCCACTACATGATCGACAACTTCATCGTCGAAGGCTTTACGTTCGAGCAGGTGATGAGCGACGACGAAGCACTCGAAGCCTTCGTGCGCAAGGCGGCGATCGGCGTCTGGCATGCCTCCTGCTCATGCCGGATGGGCGCGGCGGACGATCCGATGGCGGTCGTCGACACCCAAGGCCGCGTCAAGGGCGTGCACGGTTTGCGCGTGATCGACGCGTCGATCTTCCCGGTGGTGCCGTGCGCCAACACCAATTTTCCGGTCCTGATGTCGGCGGAAAAGATCGCAGACGCCATGCAGTGAGAGAAGCCGGGCCCTACCCGCCAACCTGCCCGCGATGGCGCAGGAAGTGATCGGCCAGCACGCAGGCCATCATCGCCTCGCCCACCGGCACGGCGCGGATGCCGACGCAGGGGTCGTGGCGGCCCTTGGTCATGATGTCGGTGTCGGCGCCGGCGCGATCCACCGTCTTGCGCGGCGACAGGATCGACGAGGTCGGCTTCACCGCAAAGCGCACCACCACCGGCTGGCCGGTGGAGATGCCGCCGAGCACACCGCCGGCATTGTTGGACAGGAAGCGCGTGCCGTCATTGCCGGTGCGCATCTCGTCGGCGTTTTCCTCGCCCGACAATTCGGCGGCGCCAAAGCCCGCCCCGATCTCGACGCCCTTCACCGCATTGATGCTCATCATCGCGGCAGCCAGCTCACCATCGAGCTTGGCATATATCGGCGCGCCCCATCCGGCCGGCACGCCTTCGGCGACCACTTCGATGACGGCGCCAATCGAGGAGCCGCTCTTGCGGATGCCGTCGAGATATGTCTCGTAGAACGCCGCGCTGTCTTTGTCCGGGCAGAAGAACGGGTTGCGCGCGATCTCGTCCCAGTCCCACTTGTCGCGATCGATCTTGTGCGGGCCCATCTGCACCAGCGCACCGCGTACCTTCACGTCACGCAGGATCTTTCGCGCGATGGCGCCAGCCGCGACGCGCGTTGCGGTCTCGCGCGCCGACGAACGGCCGCCGCCGCGATAGTCGCGCAGGCCGTATTTGGCCTCATAGGTGAAGTCGGCATGGCCCGGGCGAAACTTGTCCTTGATCTCGGAATAGTCCTTGGAGCGCTGATCGGTGTTCTCGATCAGAAGCGCGATCGGCGTTCCCGTCGTCACCTGCACGCCGGTTTCGGGATGCGCCATCACCCCGGACAGGATTTTGACCGCGTCCGGCTCCTGGCGCTGGGTGGTGAAGCGCGATTGTCCCGGGCGGCGGCGGTCGAGATCTTGCTGGATGTCCTCATTGGTCAGCGGGATCAGTGGCGGGCAGCCGTCGACCACGCAGCCGATCGCGATCCCGTGGCTTTCGCCAAAGGTCGTGACGCGGAAGAGGTGGCCGAAGGTGTTGTGGGACATGGTGCCTTGAATTCGCTTGCCGACATTCAGCGCTAATGTTGTTTGTCAACGTTTCGTAACGCGGTGGAGAGGGCTGGTCAAATCACCTCTCACCCCGTCATGGCCGGGCTTGTCCCGGCCATCCACGTCTTGCTTGGCCGCGTATTCGAAGGAAGACGTGGATGCCCGGGACAAGCCCGGGCATGACGGAGAAGGAGTTAACTATACTTCTTAAGTCCCCCGTCTCGGAACACGTACACGGCGCCCTGCTCGATCAGGAGGTCGGCTGCGCTCTGTGGCGTCTCGATGCCGAGCGCCACCATCAGCGCCCGCGCGGTGCCGCCATGGGCCACGGCGACGGTGTCGGCGCGCAAGGAATCGTACCAGTCGCGCATCCGAAGCTGCACGTCGGCATAGGTCTCGCCGCCTTCCAGCGCCATCGTCCATTTCGCCGTCAGCCGCTTGGCATACAGCACGGGATCGGACGCCTGCATCTCGGCGAGCGTCGAGCCCTCCCAGACGCCGTAGCCGATCTCGCGCAGGCGATCGTCGAGCGCATATCCGTCCCTGGGAAGCTTCAGCGCGCTGCGCACCAATTCCATCGTCGCCCGCGCCCGGCCAAGCGGGCTTGCAACGAACGGCAGCGCGGACTTGTCGCGGCCCTCGCGCGCGAACAGATCGGCCAGCACATTCCCGGCATGCTCCGCCTGCCTGCGGCCGAGTTCGTTCAGCGCAATGTCCTGCGTGCCCTGCAGCCTGCCTTCAGCGTTCCACGACGTCTCGCCATGGCGGATGTAGTAGATCACGGGCGCAGGCATCGGACTATCAGGCTATTCTTCGCTGGCGAACTGGAGAGCGAGAGGTCGGGCGCGTCGGGGCGCTTCATGCCGGCGACGAGCTTTGGGGGTACATCAGCACTCCGGCGCGGTCGAGCCCAAATCGCCTCCCGGGTTAAGGCTGTTTGCCACGCGCCTCAAGGGCTGGAATAGATACGTCAATCGGGTGTTATGTTGGGTAAGGCGTTCGCGCCTCATGACTTTTGCAATCTGGTGCCGATGAGCGCGTTTCGTCAAAGTGTCGAGGCCATGATTCCGGCGCTCCGCCGTTATGCGCGAGCGCTGGCGCGCGACGCCGACATCGCCGACGATCTGGTGCAGGATACGCTGGTGCGTGCGTTGCGTTCGGAACGGCTGTTTCTTGGCGGCGACGTCAGAAGCTGGCTCTATACGATCCTGACCAACCTGAACAAGAACCGGCGACGGTCGCTGGCGCGGCGGCCGCAGTTCATGCCGCTGCTGGACAACAACCCCGACGCCAGCGGCACCGAGGCGGAAGGCCGCGACATCGCGCGCGCACTGTCGACGCTTGTGGAAGAGCAGCGCTCGGTCCTGCTGCTGGTGATGCTGGAAGGACTGAGCTACCGCGAGGTCGCCGACATCCAGGGCGTGCCGATCGGCACCGTAATGTCCCGGCTTGCCCGCGCCCGCGCCCATGTCAAAGCTTCGCTGGAGGGCGAGCGCACGGCGCTGCGGCGGGTGAAGTGAAGACGCATGAAACGCACGATGGATAGACAGAGCAGGATCAGGCAGAGACGACGACAATGACCGATCGCAACATTCCCGTCACCGAAGACGAGCTGCATGCTTACGTCGACAACGAGCTGCCGGCGGAACGCCGCGGCGACGTCGAGGCGTGGCTCGCTTCGCATCCCGACGATGCCGCGCGGGTGCAGTCGTGGCGCGCGATGGCGGAAGCACTGCATTCCAGATACGATTCCGTCATCGACGAGGCGGTGCCGAAGCGGCTCGAGATCGAGCGGCTGGTGCGACAGCCGCGCAAATGGGTGTACGGCGCGGTCGCGGCGACGCTGGCGGCATTCATCGTCGGCGGCGGCGTTGGCTGGCTCGCGCGCGGCGCGACGGCCGCACCGTCGTCTCTGCAGAATTTTACGGTGCATGCGATCGAAGCGCACCGGCTTTACGTCGTGGAAGTGCGGCATCCCGTCGAGGTGCCGGGCAGCGAGCGCAGTCATCTGCAGCAGTGGCTGACCAAGCGCTGCGGCTGGGTCGTGCGCGCGCCCGAACTGACGGGGGCTGGATTGAAGCTCGTCGGCGGACGGCTATTGCCAGGTTCCGGCGGCCCGGCGTCCTTCATGATGTACGAGAGCGCCTCGGGCGAACGTTTTACGATCTACACCGCCAAATCTGCCGCCGAGGCGACGCAGATGCGATTCGCGGCGGAAGGCAAGGAAAGCACGCTGTTCTGGGCCGATGACGGCGTCGTTTATGCGGTGGTGTCTACCGGCGCCGACCGGGGACGGCTGAGCCAGGTGGCCCAAGCGGTCTACGATCAGATGGAAAAGAAGAGCTAACCCGTAGCCCGGGTGAAGCGCAGCGAAACCGGGGATCAGTGCGACCGGATGTGGTGTTCCCGGATTGCGCTTCGCTTCATCCGGGCTACCGGTAAGAAAAGCGGCGGATAGGCAACACCGGGCCCCTTGTCCCAATTCTGACATCGAAAATCTGGAATCAAAACACCGGCCGGTCTCATTAATGCACCGGGTGATCACGCGAAAATGAGTGGCGCTCGATCCGCCGATCGGCGCAAGCGGCCTCGATCGGGGTTTGGTACCGCGCTGGTCCCCCTTTCGAGGCCGCCCCTTTTTCCGGAAAACCTTTTGTTTTCAGGAAATAAGCGCGCTTTTTCAGGAAGCCTGCTCGGGCCCCGCTGCTTTGTTCCACACACCATCGACGCCGCGAACCCGGCCGAATCAGCCGAAATCGCTGCGCGGGTTGTAGGGGTGGCCATCGCGCCACTTCTCCATCAATGCCTCAAGCTCGCTATCGTTCCCGTCGGGCAGAATAATTCGGGTGGTGACGAACAGGTCCCCAGGTCCCCCCGGCTTGGGCAGGCCTTTGCCCTTGAGGCGGAAGATGCGACCGCTGGAGGTGTTTTTCGGGATCGACAGTTCCACCGCGCTGCCGAGCGTGGGCACGCGAACCTTGCCACCGAGCACCGCCTCATAGAGCGTGATGGGCAAATCGAGGCGCAGGTCACTGCCGTCGACCTTGAAATAGGCGTGCGGCGCGATGCTGACCGTGATCAGGAGATCGCCCGGCGGATGGCCCGGCGCGGTCTCGCCCTGCCCCTTGAGCCGGATCTGCTGGCCGGCGGTGACGCCTGCGGGAATCCTGACGTTGAGCTCCTTGCCGGTCGGCAGGCGGACGCGCTTTTCCCCGCCCTTGACCGACTCTTCCAGCGACACTGTCATGGCGACGTTCAGATCGAGATCGAGGCCGATCCCGCCGGTGTCGAATTCAAAGGCGCGGCCACCGCCCGGACGTCCGCCCCTGGCCGCGCCGCCGAACATGCTGTTGAGGATGTCCTCGAAACCCGCGCCACCCCCGCCGCCGGGACCTCCACCGGTGCGGAAGCTGTAGGATTCGAAGCCGCCCGGTCCCCTCGCGCGGCCGCCTGCTCCGCCGCCGGGAAAGCCCTGAAAGCGCGGCTTGCCCTCAGCGTCGATTTCGCCGCGATCGAACTGCTTGCGCTTGTCCTCGTCGCCGATGATCTCGTTGGCGGAGTTGATCTCGGAGAAGCGCGCAGCCGCCTTCGGATCGTTCTTGTTGTTGTCGGGGTGATGCTTCTTGGCGAGCTTGCGATAGGCACTCTTGATCGCCGCAGCGCTGGCGCCCCGCGGCACCCCCAAGACCTCATAGGGGTCGCGCATCCGTCACGTCTCCTTCTCGGGAATTCGATTTTCAAAGCTTAGGGCAATTCGCCCGCCTTGGCTTCATCTGGGGAGCCAGTTGCATTTTTGCAACTACCCCAAGCCACTCAATCAGATCACTCAATAGCGTCGCTCAAAAACACCTGAAGCGCTATCCCCTCGTCCAGGGCTTGATCGTATGGATTTCCCACCGGCCCTGACCAGCCTTGCAGGCGGCTCCCTGCAGCCAGCTCTCCGCGCGGCCGTTGACGTAACTTGCCAGGAAATCCCGGCAGGTGCGCCCGTCTTCCGCCGAATAGGCTTGCGACAGCGGCGTCACCGAGCCGCGCGCACCGGTCTCCGGATTTTCCCAGGACTGGCTGGAATCCTTGTCGCCTTTGGTCAGCACGTCGGAAGCGGCGGTGCGGGCAAAGGCGAGATCGCTCTCGGTCGGCGCCGTGGCCGCTTGCTTGCCGAGCGAGCCCGTGACGTCGGCGGCATTCATCTTGGCGTAGGAATCGGGGCGTGACAGGCTGCAGCCGCCGGAGCCGAGGCCGATCAAAATCAACGTCATCACAGCGCCTCGCGGCCCGATCGCCGATAGGCCAACGCGTCCCCATGCCCTATATAGGGCGAGCCCGTATCGGGGCTGCAACGCGCTCTGAGACGCGAGGGTACGCAACTGGGACTCCTGACATGACGGACACGACCTCCATCAAACACCCGACACCGTTAACATCGGGTGATTTTACCGCAGCCGAGGAACCGTTTGCGCTGTTCGCCGAATGGTTTGCGGAAGCCGTGAAGTCCGAGCCGAACGATCCCAACGCGATGGCGCTGGCGACCGTCGATGCGGACGGGCTGCCCGATGTCCGGATGGTACTGATGAAGGGCTATGATGCCGATGGTTTCGTGTTCTACAGCCACATCGCCAGTCAGAAAGGCCGCGAACTCGCCGCAAATCCTAAGGCTGCTTTACTATTTCACTGGAAGTCGCTGCGCCGTCAGGTGCGCATCCGCGGCAACGTGTCGCCGGTAACGGATGAGGAGGCCGATGCCTATTTCGCCACACGGCCGAAACAGGCGCAACTCGGCGCTTGGGCCAGCAAGCAGTCGCAGCCACTGGAGAGCCGCTTTGCCTTCGAGCAGGCGATCGCGCTGGTTGCCGCCAAATACATGATCGGCGACGTGCCGCGCCCGCCGGGCTGGAGCGGCTGGCGCATTACGCCTTCCCGCTTCGAATTCTGGCACGACCGCCCGTTCCGCCTGCACGACCGCATCGAATTCCGCCGCGATGCGCCGTCACAAGCCTGGAGCAAGGTGCGGCTCTATCCCTGACGCCAACGCACGCGACGACGTTCAAAGTTGAAAGACCTGTATGCCTGCTTCATCCAATGCGCCACGGCGCACGCTGCTTCTGACCGGTGCCAGCCGCGGCATCGGCCACGCCACCGCGATCCGCTTCTCCTCGGCCGGCTGGCGCGTCATCACCTGCTCGCGGCACGCCTTTCCGGAAGTCTGCCCGTGGGGCGCAGGCCCGGAAGATCACATCGAGGTCGACCTTGCCGACCACGCCGACACCACGCGCGCGATCTCCGAGATCCGAAGGCGGCTGGAGAACGACGAGCTGCATGCGCTGGTCAACAACGCCGCGATCTCGCCCAAGGCGCCGGACGGCGGGCGGCTCGGCACCATGGACACCGATATCGAAACCTGGAGCCATGTTTTTCGCGTCAACTTCTTTGCGCCGATCATGATGGCGCGCGGCCTGATCGAGGAATTGAAGCATGCCAAAGGCGCGGTGGTGAACGTCACCTCGATCGCGGGCTCGCGCGTGCACCCGTTCGCAGGCGTTGCATATGCGACCTCGAAGGCGGCACTTGCTTCACTCACACGGGAAATGGCCTCCGACTTTGGCCGCGTCGGCGTCCGCGTCAACTCGATCGCGCCGGGCGAGATCGACACCTCGATCCTGTCACCGGGCACCGAGAAGATCGTCGAGCAGCAGATTCCGATGCATCGGCTCGGCACGCCGGACGAAGTGGCGAAGATCATCTATGTGCTATGCACGGAAACCAGTTCGTATGTGAACGGCGCCGAGATTCACATCAACGGCGGCCAGCACGTTTAGTCCGTGACGTGATCCAAGATCTCGTAGGGTGGGCAAAGCGCAGCGTGCCCACCATTTCTGTCAGCGGATTGAAATGGTGGGCACGGCGCAAGTGCGCCCTCCCCCACCCTACGATTCTACTACACGATCGTGCCGTTCATCCTTCGAAACGCGCGCAACGTCGCACGCCTCAGGACGAGGTCGGTGATTGCTGAAGCAACGCTCACTCCGCGTAAAACTTGCGCTGCGCCGCGCGTGGAGCAGCCGCTGCAAGATTGAACGTGCTCGAACATTCGTCTTCGTTCTCGCCGTCCGCCAGCGCCGCGCCGCAGTGCCGGCAAAGCCGCGTCGAGAACGTCTGCGCCTTGCCAACGCTCCGGCCTTGCTGATAGCGCGCCAGATCGATGACGTTGCGTGGCGACATTATGAGTTTCTCAACCATGGGATCCTCGCGGCTTGAGAGACGCTTTATCGCAGACAAGTTTCGACCATTCGTTCAGTCCACCGCTCAAATTTTAGCGGTGAGATTGAGCCGATCTTCGCACGTGTGGAACCGCAGGGAACCGCTGCGTCACAGCCACTTCTTCCATCTGAAGAACAAGTACGGCAGCACTGCTGCCATGAGCATCATGAGCACCGCCATCGGATAGCCGTGCGGCCATTCGAGTTCCGGCATCGCCTTGAAATTCATGCCGTAGATCGAGGCGATCAAGGTCGGCGGCATCAGCACCACCGCCATCACCGAGAACAGCTTGATGATGTTGTTCTGCTCGAGATTGACGACGCCGAGCATGGCATCGAGCGTGAAGGTGATCTTGTTGGAGAGATAGGAGGCGTGGTCGGTCAGGGAAACGACGTCGCGCTGCATGGTCTTGAGCTGCTCGCGCATGTCCTTGGACCATTTGACGCCTTCGACCACCGCCGACAGGAAGGTGACGACGCGGCCGATCGAGACCAGGCTCTCCCGGATCTTCGAGACCAGGTCCCCCTTGCGCCCGATCGCGATCAGGATCTGCGAGTACCGCTTTGCCTGGCCATGGCGCGCGCTTTCTGGCTCGAAGATGTCGTGCGAGACCTGGTCGACCTCGGCGCCGGCGCGCTCCAGAATGTCGGCGCAGCGGTCGATCACCGCGTCGAGCAGTTCCATCAGCACCATCTCGCCCGATATCCCCGGCATGCATGAGCGCGCCAGCTTGTGCTCGACCAGGGCAAACGGCTTCGGCTCATCGTAGCGCACGGTGACCAGGCGGTGACCGGCCAGGATGAAGGTCACCGCTGTGGTCTTCGGCGCATCGGTGTCGGACTGGCACATCAGCGTCGCCGTCATGTAGCGGGCGCCGTTCTCGATATAGAGCCGGCTGGAAATCTCGATCTCCTGCATGTCCTCCCGGGTCGGCACCGCGATCCCGGCCAGCCGCTCGACCGCGCGGTCCTCCTCCATCGTCGGCTTGACCAGATCGATCCAGACCGCATTGTCCGGTAACGCCACCGGGTCGGTCGCGGGGTGTTTCTTCAGGCTGGATCCCGAGGGAACAAACACCGAAAACATCAGCAACTCCGGAACGGGGGCGGCAGCCTGTGGTTTTGACGCTTTCTGACGCGAACCGGGTACCCGTTTCGCTCCGCCATGGCTACCCAGCGCCACTAAACCCGATTCTGGCAAGCGCTTCATGACCGGCGCAGTGACCGCCCGGTCCATATTTATGGCAGCGGAGTGGCGCTTATGGCGTCCAGATGGCGTTGACGCGGCGGTGATCCGCCGCCGGCAACACCCCTGCCCGGGATTCAGACGGAACTAGCAAAATTTGCGGCACAAAAGCCACAGCCGGCCTTCCGCAGCGCCGAACGGGCGTGCAAATGCTGGCTTATCTGCCGCTTATTGCGGATAATGGGATTAATGGAATCGTCGCGTTTGGGGCGCAGGATTGGCGTCGCGAACACCAGACTTTCGATTGGAAGTGTGCCATGTCGTCGCTGAAAGTAATCCTGGGGCTGCTTGCCGCCGGCCTTGCGTTGTCTGGTTGCATGCCGGCAACCACCTATCAAGCCGCCCCCGAAGCCACCCTCAAGCCGAATGACAAGGCGCAACTTGCCAAGGCACGCTATGCCGCCGTGGCGCCGCCCGAGCCGTTCCGCCGCGCCATTGTGGATTATCACCGCAAGGAACTTCCCGGCACCATCGTCGTGGATTCCGATAACCACTACCTCTATCTGGTCCAGGACGGCGGTAAGGCGATCCGCTACGGCGTCACCGTCGGTGAGGAAGCGCTCGCGTTCTCCGGCATCGCCAAGGTCGGCAACATGGCCGAATGGCCGAAATGGACACCGACCGCCGACATTCACAAGCGCATCGAAGGCCTGCCTGCCTCGGTGCCCGGCGGCGTCGACAATCCGCTCGGCGCCCGCGCGCTCTACCTTTACCAGGGCAACCGCGACACGCTGTTCCGCATCCACGGCACCAACCAGCCGGAATATATCGGCGCCTCGATTTCCTCGGGCTGCATCCGCATGACCAACGAGGACGTCATCGACCTCTACAGCCGTGTGAAGACCGGTACGGTGGTTGTCGTGCTCGACCCCAAGCAGGGTGACTCGCCATACAATTCCAAGATGGCGCTGCAGGGTGGCGGCACCAGCGGCCCGATGCCGCAATAAGCCGGCATCGTCAGCAGTCGCGGATCAAGAGCGCCGGTTTTGCCGGCGCTTTTTCGTTGCAGGCTTCTCCTTGTGTGGCGGCGCGGCCTCATCCGGCTTCTCAGCGTCTGATTTTTCAGCATCGGATTTGCCGGCATCGGATTTGCCAGCATGCGGTTTGGCGTCTTCGGCGACCTCGCGCGGCGGCGCTTCCTCGGGCCGCTCGGCCGGCAATAGCGGCGCTTTCTGCGGCAGCGGCTCCCAGACGTCCCATTGGCAGATCCGGTAATTGCCGCGCCGTTCCATCAGATCGAGATGGATATGGTCCTCATGGTACCAGTCCGAGCCCGGGCCGAGCACGGTCGAGAATCGCGTGCAGGCGGAGTGCAGCACGGTCTCGCGCAATCCCCGCGGCACGGTGCGGTCGGTCAGCGATATGAAGGTGCCATCGGCGAGCTTGAAGCCACGCACGTCGAGCGCGTTGGCGCGGCCATGTTCGGAGAGTTTGGCGCCGACAATGCGGTTGCGGCCGCGGCACTCGAACGAATCGAAATTATCGATATCGGAGATCGCGCTACCCAGACGCTCCGTCAGCGGCGCGATGTCTTTGCGGATCCAGTCGACCAGTGCGGAGGCCATGGTACAGCGCAGGATCGCCGCCGGCTTCACCGAGACCCGCCGGCTGTCCGGCAGCACGATCGCCTCCAGCCGCACCAGATCCTCGCCCCCGCAGCCGCCGGCGCCCCGAATGTCGGGGATGCTGGGAGCAATCGCGACGGCCTCAGTCAGCGCCAACCGGCACGCGGACGGCTGTGGCGCGGGCGCGGCCTGCTCGCCGGGCTTGCCGTTCGGGGGAGACGCCTGCTGCTCCTTGTCCGGCTTGTCGCGCTCGGCCGACGGCGCATCGGCCGGACGCGGCTTCGGCAAGGGCACGGCTGCCCCGCGGTGCGCCGTCGCCCGCGGTTTTGACGGGGGCACCCTGAACAGGTCGTCCCACACCGTACGGGATGCTCTCCTGGCCTGCGCCGGTTCGCTTGGCATGCCAAGCAGGAGCGCCGCCGCGGCAACGGTAACCATTACCGCTCCACTGCGGCCAAAGGCGCCAATAGCCCATTTTCGGCTTGCTTTACGCGCGGTAAAGTTCATGTCAATTCCATGAACCCACCCACCGATCTGGCCGTATCATCGGCGGATCGTGCGGCAACAAACAATACCATCGGAGGGACGTGCGTATGCTCGGATTGATGCAAGACTGGCCTTTGCTTTGCCACCGGATTATCGAACACGCGGCGAAGTATCACGGTACGCAAGAGGTCGTCACGCGGTCGGTCGAAGGTCCCATTCATCGCACCAATTACGCCGAAATTCATGCACGCGCGCTGAAAGTATCGCAACGGCTCGACCGCGACGGCATCAAACTCGGTGACCGCGTCGCCACCATCGCCTGGAATACCTGGCGCCATCTCGAATGCTGGTACGGCATCATGGGAATCGGCGCGATCTGCCACACCGTCAATCCGCGGCTGTTTCCCGACCAGATCGCCTGGATCATCAACCACGCGCAGGACCGCGTGGTGATGACCGACATCACCTTCGTGCCGATCCTGGAAAAGCTCGCCGACAACCTGCCGAGCGTCGAGCGCTACGTCGTGCTGACCGACAAGGCGCACATGCCGCAGACCACACTGAAGAACGCAGTCGCCTACGAGGACTGGATCGGCGCGGTCGACGGCAAGTTCGCCTGGAAGGACTTTGACGAAAATACCGCGGCCGCGATGTGCTACACCTCGGGCACCACGGGCGATCCGAAGGGCGTGTTGTATTCGCACCGGTCGAACGTATTGCACGGGCTGATGGCCAACAATGTCGATGCCCTCGGCACAAGCGCCGCCGAGACAATGCTGCCGGTGGTGCCGTTGTTCCATGCCAATAGCTGGGGCATCGCATTCTCCGCACCGTCGATGGGCACCAAGCTCGTGATGCCGGGCCCCAAGCTGGACGGCGCTTCGGTCTATGAGCTTCTCGACACCGAGAAGGTCACGCACACCGCCGGCGTGCCGACGGTGTGGCTGATGCTGCTCAATCATATGGCCGCCGGCAATCTGAAACTGCCGCACCTCAAGAGCGTGGTGTGCGGCGGCTCGGCGATGCCGCGCTCGATGATCAAGTCGTTCGTCGACATGGGCGTTCGCGTTCGCCACGCCTGGGGCATGACCGAGATGAGCCCGATCGGCACGGTTGCCGCGCTCAAGCCGCCGTTCGCCGAACTCAGCGGCGAGGAGCGGCTCGACATCCTGCAGACGCAAGGCTATCCGCCGTTCGGCGTCGAGATGAAGATCACCGACGATGCCGGCAAGGAACTGCCGTGGGACGGCAAGACTTTCGGCCGCCTCAAGGTCGCCGGCCCCGCGGTCGCCAAGGCCTATTTCAAGATCGACACCGACATCCTCGACGAGGAAGGCTTCTTCGACACCGGCGACGTCGCGACCATCGACGAGCACGGCTATATGCGGATCACCGACCGCTCCAAGGACGTCATCAAGTCCGGCGGCGAATGGATCTCATCGATCGACCTGGAAAACCTGGCGGTCGGCCATCCGGCGGTCGCAGAAGCCGCCGTGATCGGCGTCTATCATCCCAAATGGGACGAGCGTCCGCTCCTGATCGTCCAGCTCAAGCAAGGCCAGCAGGCGAGCCGCGAGGACATCCTGAAATTCATGGATGGCAAGATCGCCAAATGGTGGATGCCCGATGACGTCGCTTTCGTCGAAGGCATTCCGCACACCGCGACCGGCAAGATCTTGAAGACGGCGCTGCGCGAGCAGTTCAAGAGCTACCGCTTCCCGAACGCGGCGGCGTGAAGCAAATTTCCTCCCGTGCCGGGAAGGACTCGGACAAGCTGCCGGCGTGAGATCGCACGCCGGCATATCGGTCTGAACGTTCGGAATTTTCGGTAGCTTCACGCAACGGCGCCCGCGCCGCCCGTCTCCCGACATCAGCCACGGAGTTTCCCGGTGGCGGCTCGTCGATGCACACGGCGCACCGTGATGGTAGCCCAGACATCGCGTATTGGCCGAACGGCGGACAAGAGCGAAGACGTCAGCGCCGCAGCGCGCTGGCGATGCGCGATCGCAGCATAGGCCCGGATATCGATGCTGCCGTTGGGATGGCGCAGCACGGCATCGCCGCTGCCGGGCCACCTTGAGCCGCCGCTCCAAATCTCTTGTGCTGACATTTGTCCGATCTCCATGATCCGATCGCTCAAATTTATTCCTTTCCATGAAGTTGATAATATTTTACAGTTTCACTTCATTCGTGAAATTCATTCATGAATAGCACCTCCGATGAAATGAATGCCTTTGTGAGGGTGATCGAACGCGGCAGCTTCGCCGCGGCGGCCGGCGATCTCGGAATCACGCCTTCTGCGCTGTCCAAGATGGTGACCCGGATTGAGGGCCGGCTCGGGGTCCGCCTGCTGACGCGCACCACGCGCCGTCTGGTTTTGACCGCCGAGGGGGAGCTGTTCGTCGCCCGCAGCCGCGAGATCCTCGCATCGATCGAAGCCGCAGAAGCCGAGGTCACGGCGGCAAGCCAGGCGCCGCGCGGTCATTTGCGGATCAGCGTCGGAACGACCTACGCCAAGCAGATCCTCGGTCCCGCGCTGCCGCTCTTCCTCGCCCGCTATCCTGATATCACCGTCGAGCTGCTGGTTTCGGACCGGCAAATCGATCTCGTTGCCGAACAGGTGGATATCGCCATCCGCTCCGGATGGCTCGGCGACTCGACCCTCGTGGCGCGCAAGCTTCACGACGTCAGACGTCTGATCTGCGCCAGCCCGCATTATCTCAGGAAATACGGCTCGCCGCGCGTGCCCGCCGATCTGTTGCAGCACAATTGCCTGACGCTGACCGGCTTTGGGCAGTTCAACCAATGGCCGTTCCACACCAGCGAAGGTATCAACCGGCTTGCCATCTCCGGCACCCTTACAAGCGACAATGCCGATCTGCTGCTCGATGCGGCGGTGGCGGGGCTCGGCGTTGCAAGGCTGGCGGATTTCGTGGTCGCGCGCGCGTTACAGGAGGGCGCGCTGGTGCCGCTATTGATGGATACCCATCTGAGCGAGCCGTTTCCGGTTCACGTCGTCACGGTGTCCGGCCGTCACCGGACGCCACGCGTGAAGGCCTTCACCGAGTTCATGGTCTCGCAGATGGACGGTGGGCGGTGACAACGCGGCCTCGTGCGGCGGAGCACAACGGCCCATCAGAACGGCCGCAGTCGCGTGAGCAGC
Organism: Bradyrhizobium sp. WYCCWR15520; assembly: GCF_056174665.1. Lineage (NCBI taxonomy): Bacteria > Pseudomonadati > Pseudomonadota > Alphaproteobacteria > Hyphomicrobiales > Nitrobacteraceae > Bradyrhizobium > Bradyrhizobium sp. WYCCWR15520. The sequence goes on along the minus strand of NZ_JBWBWM010000042.1, from coordinate 433 downwards.
AAGGTCGATTGACGGGCGCGCGTGGCGCGCCCGCTCCAATCAGCGCGCGAACGCGAGTCCGTCGAGCTGTCGCTGCGCGTCGGGTTCGCCCCATTCCTTGGCCCGCTGATACCACATGCGGGCCTGCGCGACGTCGGCGAGGCCGCTGGCGCCGAGTTGCCTGAGCGGCGCCGGATCGTAGGTGTTGCCGACGAGCAGCGCAGCGCGCGCATTCTGTGCTTCCGCGCCGCGCATCAGGAACAGCCGCGCCGACTGCACGTCGCCGCTGGCGAGCAAATCCTGCCCACGCCTGATCAATGCGGCGACTTCCCTCGGATCGAGGCTGCGCACTACCTCTGCCTGCGGCTGAGCCGGTACCGGCAGCGCCGGCGGCGCGGCGGCGACCACGGCGACCGGCGGCGGGGCGACAACCGGCGGCGGAGCGGCGACGGCG
>NZ_JBWBWM010000041.1:0-65468 GCF_056174665.1 Bradyrhizobium sp. WYCCWR15520 | reverse complement strand
AGGAGAAAATGGTCGTTCGCATTGCCCTTGCCCGCAAGCTCCTCGTCAGGCTCAACGCAAAAGCTCGCGACGCGCGAACCGCGTATGCCAATGCAACTTGACAAACCAGATAGTCGCTCACCCGGATTGCTCCGCAATCCGACCTCTCCCCGCAAGCGGGGCGAGGTTGAAGGGCGGCGCGAGCAGGCTTCGTCTAGGCTTCTACTCCGCCGCGCCGAGGTGCCGGGCGAGGCTGCGGTGGCTGCCGCGCAAGGCGCGATAGTACTCCGCGCTGCCGGGATCGTCGGTGTGGCGGACGAGGTCGGTGATCGGCGTGTAGCTCAGCATGCGTCCGCCATCGGGTAGTGCGGTGCAGGTGAAGCGCAGCACCTCTCCGTCCACGAGTTCGATGTTGATCGGCGTGGAATCGCCGGTGCGGATCATCTCGGTGCGCTTGGCGATGAAGGCGCTGAGTTCGTCCTCGGGCAGTTGCCACGCACCGGTGTCGCGGCCGTGATACATCAGCGCAATGAACGGCGGCTTGCTGTCGGCCTGCGCGTCGGACAGCTTGAAGTAATCGCGGAAGGCGCGGTTGATGAATTCGGCGCGGGTGTCGGAATCGAGCAGCACAATGCCGATATCAACCTGGTCGAGCGCGGCCGACAGACGTTCCGCGGTGGCATGATGCTTCTTCTCCCACGCGAAAGCGTCGACCCATTTCTGCCTGAGCAGCCCGGTGATCAGCGCGGTGCCGCCGGCGGTCACGGCCAGCAGCAGCATGCGCGCCAGATCCGACATGTCGTAACCGGGGGTGGTGCGGTGGTTGAGAAAGAACAGCGCGGAAGACGCCACGGCGATGACGGCACTGGCCATGCCGGAGGCGATGCCACTGATGGAAGCGGCAAGGGCGACGATGCAGACGAACAGCGGCGCGGGATTGGGGACCGGAACGAAATGCCGGTCGACGAGGAGGGCGATCAACGCCGTCGCCGTTGTAAGAGCCGGACCGGAGATTGCGCGCCAGTTTAACTGCATGCCGTTCTCGTCACTTGCCGGGAATACGACGCAAGCATGCCTGATTGTTGCGATTGTGCACGCCTTTCTGCCGCCAGTCCTAAGAGAGAGTTGCAGGAATGCGTAGAGCTTTCGTATTTTTGAAATCAAATGATATCGATCCAGGGAACGGGTACCACACCCGACGATTAGCGCGCGACATTTTTCAAGAAGGGAAATCGATGCCTACTGTTTCGCCCACGCTGCTGCCGGTCCTGATGCTGTTCGCCTCCAATGTCTTCATGACCTTCGCCTGGTATGGCCATCTGAAGTTCAAGGGAAGCGCGCTGCCGACGGTCGTGCTGGCGAGCTGGGGGATCGCCTTCGTCGAATACTGGCTGGCGGTGCCGGCCAACCGCTGGGGCAGCGCGGTGTATTCGGCAGCCCAGCTCAAGACCATCCAGGAGGTGATCACACTGGTGGTGTTCGCCGCCTTCTCGGTGCTCTACCTAAAGGAGCCGCTGGGGTGGAATCACGCGCTCGGCTTTCTCTTCATCGCCGCTGGTGCGTTTCTGATTTTTCACAAATGGGCGTGAGGGCTCTTTTGTTGAATATTCGGAACAAGGCTGTCGAACCGGGGTTGTAGCCTGCCCGCCACGATGCTTCAGTGCTACATTATCACCTTCCTTCTTCCAGCCTCACGGACCGCCGCGCCATGCCCCGACCGCACGCTGCCTTGTCCTTTGTTCGTCCATTGATCGCATCGCTCGCGCTGGCATTTGCCGCCGTGGCGCACGCCGCGCCGGTGTCCGATGTCCATGCGCTGGCGCAAAAGGAGCAGCAGCCCCTGCTCGATACGCTGCGCGACCTCGTGCAGATCGAATCCGGCAGCGGGGACATCGAGGGCTTGAACCGGATCGCCGAGCGCATTGCCGACCAGCTGAAGCAGCTCGGCGGCGCCGTGGAAATCCTGCAGCCCAGCGACATCTACCGCCTCGACGACACACCCGAGAAGGTGGGCCCGGCCGTGTACGCCGTCTTCAAGGGCACGGGCCGCGCGAAGGTCATGCTGATCGCGCACATGGATACGGTATACCTCAAGGGCATGCTGAAGGATCAGCCGTTCCGCATCGACGGCGACAAGGCCTATGGCCTCGGCATTGCCGACGACAAGCAGGGCATCGCCATCATCATCCACGCGGTGGCCATGCTGCAGAAGCTGAACTTCAGGGAGTACGGCGAGCTCTCGGTGCTGATCAATGGCGACGAGGAGATCAGCTCGCCCGGCTGGCGCAGCACCATCACGCGCCTCGCCGCCGAGCAGGATGCCGTGTTCTCGTTTGAGGGCGGCGGCACCGACGGCGCGCTGCGCCTCGCCACCAGCGGCATCGGCTCAGCCTATCTCACGGTGCAGGGCAAGGCATCGCATGCGGGCGCCCGGCCTGAAGACGGCGTGAATGCGTTGTATGAGCTTTCGCACCAGCTCTTGCAGCTGAAGGATTTGTCCAGGCCCGAGCAGGGCCTGAAGCTGAACTGGACCGTTGCCAAGGCCGGTACCAACCGCAATGTGATTCCGGCCGATGCCGCGGCACAGGCCGATGCGCGCGCGCTCAAGGTGGCGGATTTCGACGGACTCGAGAAGGCGCTGCGCGACAAGATCAAGACGAAGCTGCTGCCCGACTCCAAGGTGGAGCTGAAATTCGAGGTGCGCCGGCCGCCGCTTGAGGCCACCGACGCCTCGCGCCGCGTCACCGATCACGGCAAGACGATCTATCGGGAACTGGGCATGTCGCTCAACGTGGCCGAGAAGGCTACGGGCGGCGGCACCGATGCGGCGTTTGCCGGCCTCAAGGCGAAGGGGGCGGTGGTCGAAGGCATGGGCCTGTCGAGCTACGGCGCGCACTCCAACGATGCCGAGTATGTGAAGGTCGACACCATCGTGCCGCGCCTGTACCTGACCACGCGCATGATCATGGATCTGTCGAGCGGCAAGCTGAAGTGAGGCCAGCGCCTTGCGCTATCAATGTCGGCAGTACGCACAATCATTTGGCGGCCGGCGTCACCCGCAATATTCGACCTGCCGAACTGTCGGTCAAAAGCCACAGCGCGCCGTCCGGCCCCTGGCGGACATCGCGGATCCGCTCGTGCAGGTTTTGCAAAAGGCGTTCTTCCGAGGTCACGGCATTGCCGTTTAACGTCAGCCGCACCAGCATGGCGCCGCGCAGCGCGCCCAGGAACAGGCTGCCGTTCCATTTCGGAAACAGGTTTCCGGTGTAGAAGGCCATGCCTGACGGCGCGATCGACGGCACCCAGTATTTGAGCGGCTGCTCCATGCCGTCCTTGCTCGTTGCGTCGTGAATCTTCGCGCCGGAATAATCGATGCCGTAGCCGATCACCGGCCAGCCGTAATTCTTGCCCTTGCCGGCGATATTGACCTCATCGCCGCCGCGCGGGCCGTGCTCGATTTCCCAGGGCTCGCCGGTCGCCGGATTGATCGCAAGCGCCTGCACGTTGCGGTGCCCGTAACTCCAGATTTCCGGCTTGGCATCGGCGCGGCCGGCAAACGGATTGCCCGATGGCACCGAACCATCGGGCGCGATCCGGACGATCTTGCCGAGGTGATTGCCGAGGCTTTGCGCCTGGTCGCGATAGGTGAAGTGATCGCCGAGCGCCACGAACAGATTGCCGTCATCGGCCTGCGCGATGCGGCAGCCATAGTGATTGCCTGACGACAGCGGCCCCTGCTGGCGGAAGATGATCTTGACCTCGTCGAGGCGGCCGTTGGCGTCGTTCAGTTTCGCGCGCGCGGCCGTGGTGCGTCCGCCGCCCTCGGTCCGTTCGGCGTAACAGAAATAGATGGTCTTGTTCTGCGCAAAGGATTTGTCGGTGACGACATCGTGCAGGCCGCCCTGACCGGAGGCCCATACCTCGGGCACACCCTTGAGCGGTGGCGAGATTTGTCCTTCGGCGCTGACGAGGCGCATGCGGCCGGGGCGCTCGGTCACCAGCATCTTCCCATCCGGCAGGAACGCCAGCGCCCAGGGATTGACGAGGCCCCTGGCGACGGTCCGCACCTCGAGTTCGCCGGCCGAGGAACCGAACGCTTGCTCCTGGCCGCGCGTGCCGGTGGCGATCAGGAACGAGACCGCAAGCAGGATCGCTACCGTCAGCGCGACGGTGACAAGGCCGACAGGTGTCTTCATGCGCATCCAATCGCGATGCCGATCATCGCGGGTTCGCTGATGATGCAAATGATGCAAACAAAAAAAGCTTAACAGCTATCCGGCAAACGGCAGCGCCATCGAGGCCTTGATCGACAGGATGGTCAGCGCCACCACGAAGCACAGCGACAGCGTGCCGATCGCGAGCGAGGTGGCGATCGCGTTCGTCAATCGGGAAGAAGCAACGGGCGTACGGCGGCTTTCGAAGCCGACCGAGCCGGGCGACCGAATCATTGGTCAAAATCCTTGTAGTGCGGGGCGAATCACCCGCGACGTCAGGAAAACTTTGCAATGATCACCGGCAACAATGCGGCGGTCGGTCGTTGAAAATGGCGGAATAGCGGCAAAGGTTAACTTATACCCGCTATTGTTAACTTTTTGGCCGCCTGCTCGCGCGAAAGTGAGGAAGCTCGCAGGCTATGCGCCGGCGACGATGCCGGCCTGGTCGTCGACCTCGGTCTGTGGCCGCCAGTCCATAGTGACGAAGCCCGGGGTCTGTTCGACCCGCCGCAGCCAGGCGCGGATGGCGGGGAAGGTGGCGAGGTCGTAGTCGCAGCGGTCGGCGACATGGGTGTAGCCGTACAGCGCGATATCGGCGACCGTGAGCTGCCCTGCGGCGAAATAGGCGCGGGTCTTGAGGTGGTTTTCCATCACCTGGAGCGCTGCATAGCCGCGCTCCATCCAGTCCTCCAGCGCATGCGTCTGCAGGTCGCGGCCGCCCTTGACCAACGACAGCCAGAAATAGGCGGCGCCGATATTGGGCTCCAGCGCGTGCTGCTCGAAGAACATCCATTGCAGCGCTTCGGCGCGCTCGACCCGCGACTCCGGCGCCAGCGAGGTGCCGCCGCAGACATACCAGAGGATGGCGTTGGACTCGGCGAGATAGCGGCCCTCGGCGACTTCCAGCAGCGGCACCTGTCCGCTCGGATTTTTCTCCAGAAAATCCGGCGTGCGGCTTTCGCCGCGGAGAATGTCGACTTCGATGGCCTCATACGGCGCGTTAAGCAGCGCCAGTGCAAGGCGGACCTTGTAGCTGTTGCCGGATCGCTGCATCGAATAGAGCTTGTACATCGTCCTGGATTTCACCCCGATCGAGAAAGCACGCACGCAACAGTTGCGCGCCCGCGCCATCAGCGGTTCGCACCGCAACGCGGCCAAACAATGATGCCGATATCACGGTGTCGCAAGTCCCGGGGAATGGAAAAAGTCGAAAACCTCTACCGCACTGCACGCGCGCAGAATGTTTCCATCAACACGGCGGAACAACAAAGATCACGCTTGCGCGACGCGGGGCGCACCAAGCTCATGGCTGGCGCGATCGAGGGCCGCGCGCCGCAATACCAGTGCACAGAAAGCCAGCTCTGCGAACAGGCCCAGGGGTATGTAGCTGACGCCGGCGATGCTGCGCGACAGCAGCGGCGCGATCCAGACAAACGCGAGCAGGCTGATCTCATAGTCGCCGAAGCGCGCATCTGCTCTCGCCGCGACGAAGAAGGCGAGCGCCGGCGCGAGCAGCATCAGGTCATAGTCGAGGACGTGCGGGGAGGCGAGTGCGGTGGCGGCAATCAGAAGCGCCGCCTTGATGGCGTGATCGCGGCTAGTATACCAGATCCACGCGGTGGCGGTGATCGTGAGCACGGACACCGCTGTTTGCGCCATATAGGCAGGCGTCACGCCGCCGCCCCACAGCCTGATCGCGGCAAACGTGCTCTGCAGTTTCTCGAAGCCGACATTGCCTTCTTCCAGCAGCACCTTGCGCGAGATCTCGGTGGATGCGAAGAACGCCGTCCAGGCATCCACCCCGAACAAGGCTGCGGATGCGCCGGCGAGGACGATCACGGTGATGCCTGCGGAAAAAACCGTGCGCCATTGTCTGGCGGCCACCAGCGCCAGGGGAATGACGAGCGCGAATTGCGGCTTGTACGACAGAAGGCCAAACAATACGCCTGCGACAAGCGGCCGTTGCGGCAGCGCGACCAGCGCCGCACCCAGCAAGGCGGCGCTCAAAAAGCCGTTCTGCCCATGGCCGAGATTGATGAAGACGGCGGGGAAGGCGACGGCCACCGGCAGCCACAGCCGGTCGATCGCGCCGTGCTGCTGCCGCGCCGGCCGCAGGATCGCGCCGATTACCACGAGATAGAACGCGAACGTAAGACCCTGCCATGCGGCCAGTGCCAGCGCGTACGGCAAAAGCGCCAGCGGCGCCGCCACGAGAAAAAAGCTCGGTGGGTAGAGCCAGCTATAGAACGGCGTATCGGGCCCGAACAATTGCTGCTCGCGGGCATGATGCAGGGCCATGTTGTAGGCGTCCGCCGCTCGTCCCTCCAGCGCCAGCGTGCCGGCCGCGTAGAAGCTTGAGAAGTCGGTCCCGATCGGCTTGCCGTTACGGTCGACCAGGTCATGCGACAACGCGATCCAGCCGACGACGGCCAGGCCGGCGAATGCGAGCAAGATCAGACAATAGGCGCGCACGCGCGAAGCCGTCAGCCATTCGCCGGACCGCAGCGCTTGCCAGATATGAGCCATTTTACCGCGGAACTTTACGAATATTGCGCCGTATTGCTCCGACCGTACCGAGCCCGCTTTAACGTTCCCTAAAGTTCGGCCGTTTCCGGCCAAGCTTCTTGCGATGCAGCGCGGAGCGCCGTAGGGTGCGGCGTTCCCATCAAAAAGAGTCGTGAATTTCAGTGGTCACGACGTTTGCCAGGAGATCATGATGCCCTTCCTGTCCGCCTCGCTCGCCCGTGTGAAGCCGTCCGCGACGATCGCGGTCACGGACAAAGCGCGCGCGCTGAAAGCGGCGGGTCGCAACGTCATCGGTCTCGGCGCCGGTGAGCCGGATTTCGATACGCCCGCCAACATCAAGCTGGCGGCGATCCGCGCCATCGAGGCCGGCAAGACGAAGTACACCGATGTCGGTGGCATTCCCGAGCTGAAGGAAGCCATCATCGCCAAGTTCCAGCGCGAGAACGGCCTGACCTACAAGCCGAACCAGATCATCGTCGGCACCGGCGGCAAGCAGGTGCTCTACAACGCGCTGATGGCGACGTTGAACCCCGGCGACGAGGTCATCATCCCGGCGCCGTACTGGGTGAGTTATCCCGAGATGGTGGCGCTCGCCGGCGGCGAGTCGGTGCCGGTGGTGTGCCCGGCCTCCAGCGGCTTCAAGCTGCGCCCGGAGGATCTGGAAAAGGCGATCACGGCGAAAACCAAGTGGATCATTCTCTGTTCTCCGTCGAACCCGACCGGCGCCGCCTACACGCGTACCGAACTGAAGGCGATCACCGACGTGCTGGTGAAGCATCCGCATGTCTGGGTGATGACCGACGACATGTATGAGCACCTGGTCTATGACGACTTCCAGTTCGCCACGCCTGCGCAGGTCGAGCCGAAACTGTATGAGCGCACGCTGACCGTGAATGGCGTCTCGAAGGCCTATTGCATGACCGGCTGGCGCATCGGTTACGCCGGCGGCCCGGCCGACTTGATCAAGGCGATGGCGACGATCCAGTCGCAGTCGACCTCGAACCCGTCGTCGATCGCGCAGTGGGCGTCGGTGGAGGCGCTGAACGGTCCGCAGGACTTCATCCCGGTGCACAACAAGGTGTTCAAGGAGCGCCGCGATCTCGTGGTGTCGATGCTCAACCAGGCCAACGGCATCGAGTGTCCGCGGCCGGAAGGCGCGTTCTACGTCTATCCGTCCTGCGCCGGCACCATCGGCAAGACCACGCCGTCGGGCAAGGTGATCGCCAACGATGAGGACTTCGTCACGGAGCTGTTGGAGAACGAAGGCGTCGCCGTCGTGCAGGGGTCCGCGTTCGGCCTCGGCCCGGCGTTCCGCATCTCCTATGCGACCAAAACCTCCGACCTCGAAGACGCCTGCAAGCGCATCCAGCGCTTCTGCGGCAATTTGCGATAACAGGCGTTTCGCACGCACCGGCCCATTCCGCACATGATGCGGGATGGGTCCGGTTCGCAAAAAGCAATCGCGTCAAAAAGACGGCCGTCAAATCACATCGCGTGTAAACTGAAGCGCAATGTTTTGACGGCTTTTGACGGCTTCTTGAGGAAGCGCCATGTTTTCGACACGGCGCTTCCATCCTGTCCGCTCCGCTAAATTTGTTCATCATCATGATGCGGAGACTGGGACACATGCGACTTCTGACACTGACACTCGCCACGGCGGCACTGATCGCGCCGATCGCAAGCGCCAACGCGGCGCCGCCGGTTCGCGCCGGCATCCTGCAATGCCAGGGCGGCCAGAATGTCGGCTTTGTCGTCGGCTCGGTGACCAGCCTCGAATGCGTGTTCCGCAGCGAAGGCCGCCGGCCTGAACCCTATATCGCCAAGGTGCAGCGCATCGGTCTCGATCTCGGCGTGACCGAGCAGACGCAGTTGCAGTGGGCCGTCAATGCGCCGACCAGCCGGCTCGGCCGCGGCGAACTCGCTGGCTCCTATGGCGGCGTCGGCGCCAACGCATCGATCGGCATCGGCGGGGGCGGCAACTTCCTGGTCGGCGGTCCCGCCAACGCTTACGCGCTGCAGCCGATCAGCCTGCAGGGACAGACCGGACTCAACGTCACCGCCGGCATCGCCGGCCTCGAACTGCAGCCGTTCTACGGCAACGGCCCGCGCCGGCACGCTCGCCGGCATCACCGACGCGGTTGAGGATGACATGTTAAGGAAAAGGCCCGCGCAAGCGGGCCTTTTTTGTTGATTGTTACGTTCAGCTTCGTTTGGGCTACGCGGCCCGAATGAAGGTGATCCGGCCGGCCGTGCCGCGTTTGCGATGCGGCTTCAAGGTAATCTCCACATCCTGATCGAAGGCGGTGAGCATCCGCATCAGCTTTTCCACGGACACCAGCCGGAACTGGCCGCGCAGCAGCTTCGAGAGGTCGGGCTGTTTCATCCCTACCAGCTTGGCCGCCGCGACCTGGGTGAGACCACGTTCGGCGATCAGTCGCTTCAACTGCACCACCAGTGCAGCCTTGAGTTGGTGCTCCTCTGCATTAGGTAAACCAAGATCAGCGAAGATATTGCCGCTTCCAACTTCATGGGCGGGCAGTTTTTTGGCGCTCATCATCGAACTCCCCTGGCTGCTTTGTGAATGGCTTCGGCGTCGCGCAGGCGCTGGCGTATCAGATCCATGTGTCGCTGAGGGGTGGCTATCCCACTGGTGGATTTTTTTTGGAAGGCGTGCAGGACATACAGGACACCCTCAAGACGCACCGTGTAGACGGCGCGATAGGTATCGCCATCAAAATTGTCGCGAATCTCCAACACTCCGCTCAAACCCTTCAGAGGCTTGGCGTTGTGTGGATGCTCCCCGATCTGCGCTTCGAAAAGAGCTTGCCCGATCCCGCTGCGGATGGCCGCTGGAAATCCTTGCAGGTCCTTTCGGCTGGAGCCCACAAAAATCGCAGGCTTAATAGCGCGGAGCAGATCTTTCACAGATCTATAGATATATACCTATATTCATCTGTCAAGGGTGTTTTGAAGCTAGGGCTGGCGACCGATCAGCGAAGTTCGATGGGTCAATTCCAGATAGGCAAATGCGCAGACCAAATCTCACTTCGCTCGCATCGGGATGATGTTTGTCTCTGATGGTTAAGCACCCTCCTGCCAACCTGGCACGGCCTGCGACGTTATGGCATAGAAATGCGAGCGTTGCGGGCACGGCCTTGTTTTAATTCTCTGCTCGCATCACTTTTTTCAGCCGGAGATTACTTCATGCGTCCTTTCATCCTTGCCGCTGCCGCGCTTGCCACGCTGGCTTCGTCGATCAGCGCCGCCAATGCGCAGCAGGTGCAGCGCTTGCAGGTCGGCGTGCTGGAGTGCCGCGGCGGCGCCAGCGTCGGTTTCATCGTGGGTTCCGTCACCAATCTCGGCTGCGTGCTGCGCGCTGAAGGGATGCCGGAGGACCGCTACATCGCCACCATCCGCAAAGTCGGGCTCGATCTCGGCATCACCCAGGAATCGGCGCTGGCCTGGGGCGTGTTTGCACCGGCGGCGCGGCTCGGGCCAGGCGGCCTGTCCGGCGATTATGTCGGCGCGCAGGGCAGCGCGACGCTCGGCGTCGGTGTCGGCGGCAACGTGCTGGTCGGCGGCTCCGCCAATTCGATCGCGCTGCAGCCGCTCAGCGTGCAGGGCCAGGTCGGTGTCAGCATTGCTGCCGGATTGGAAAGTTTGGAACTGCGGCCGGGGCGTTAGTTTTCCCCGCGAAGCAATCTATGCTCAGGCTCGCTGAAGCATGACATCCTAGTTCCTTCTGCTATCGCCTGAGGTACCAATGACTTATGTGCGTTATCTCCCAGATTTGGAGTGGAGTAAGCATACTGCCGCATCAGCGGTCGACGAACTCCTGGTTGCGAAGCTGATCTCGGAAGAAAAGGCGGACTGGGCGCGAGAGATCGTTGCACAGGACATCCACATCCAATTGCTATCTGGAATACGGCCGAAAGACTCCGAACCCTAAACCGCTTTTGCGCAATGACGCGGCTGGGATCTGGTCCGCACCTCACATCGCACCGCAGCGAATTTTTCCCGCTTGCCAAATCGTCGCGACAGGCGGAGCATCAAAGGTCGCCGACCCAATCACGGGCCGAGCTCCAAACAGGGAGGCGGCAATGGGACAAGACGTCAGAAGTCCCCGAGGTCCACGGTGCATCGCGCTGGTGGGCCCTTTCCAAAGCGGTAAAACCACACTCCTCGAAGCGATCCTTGCCCGAACGGGCGCCATCAAGAATGCCGGCAGCGTCGATGCCGGAACTTCCGTAGGTGATGCCAGTCCCGAAGCGCGCCATCACAAGATGGGGGTGGGCTTAAGCGCCGCCACCACCACCTTCATGGGCGACAGTTACACGTTTATCGATTGTCCCGGCTCGATCGAATTCGCGCAGGACATGCGCAACGCGTTGCCCGCGGTCGATGCCGCGGTCGTGGTCTGCGAGGCGGACGAGAAGAAGCTGCCGCAACTGCAGATCATCCTGCGCGAGCTGGAAGATCTCGGCATTCCCCGTTTTCTGTTTTTGAACAAGATCGATCGCGCCAACAAGCGCATCCGCGAAACGCTGGCGACGCTGCAGCCGGCCTCGCGCGTGCCGCTGGTGCTGCGGCAGATTCCGATCTGGAAGGGCGACTTGATCGAAGGGTTCGTTGATCTCGCGCTGGAGCGCGCCTTCGTCTATCGCGAGCACAAGCCCTCCGAAGTCATTGCGCTGGAAGGCGGCGATCTCGACCGCGAGAAGGAAGCGCGCTTCTCGATGCTGGAGAAGCTCGCCGACCATGACGACGCGCTGATGGAGCAGTTGCTGGAGGACATCCAGCCGCCGCGCGACGCCGTGTTCGACGATCTCGCCCGCGAGCTGCGCGAAGGCCTGATCTGCCCGGTGCTGCTGGGCGCTGCCGCGCGCGAAAACGGCGTGCTGCGGCTGATGAAGGCGCTGCGGCATGAATCGCCCGGCGTCGCCGAGACGGCAAAACGCCTCGGCGCATCCGCGCAAAAGGAAGCGCTGGGCTTTGTGTTCAAGACGGTGCATCTGCAGCACGGGGGCAAGCTGTCGCTGACGCGGCTGCTTGCCGGCCGCCTCGAAGACGGCGCGACGCTGCAATCCTCCTCCGGCGAAGCCGGGCGGGTTTCCGGCATCCTTGCCGTCAACGGCGCGCACGACACCAAGCGCCCTGCGGCGGAAGCCGGCGAGACGGTTGCGCTCGGCAAGCTCGACGCGGTCAAGACCGGCGACACGCTGTCTGGCGGCAAGACCGCGCCGGCCGCGTTGGTGCAGGTCGCGCCGACGCCACCGGTGCTGGCGATGTCGCTTGCGGCGACCGACCGCAAGGACGACGTCAAGCTCGGGCAGGCGCTGCTGCGGCTGAACGAGGAAGATCAGTCGCTGACGATGATCCAGAATCCGCGCACCCACGACATCGTACTGTGGGGGCAGGGCGAGATGCATCTGCGCGTCGCGCTGGAACGCCTGCGGGATCGCTTCGGCGTCAACGTCAAGTCGCAGCCGCCCGCGATCGGCTATCAGGAGACCATCCGCAAATCGATCACCCAGCGCGGTCGCCACAAGAAGCAGTCCGGCGGTCACGGCCAGTTCGGCGACGTGGTGCTGGAAATCAAGCCGATGCCGCGCGGCTCGGGCTTCGAGTTCCACGAAAGGGTCGTCGGCGGCGCGGTGCCGCGCAACTATATCGGCGCGGTGGAAGAGGGCGTGATCGACGGCCTTGCCAAGGGCCCGCTCGGCTTCCCCGTCATCGACGTCGATGTGACGCTGACTGACGGCTCCTATCACAGCGTCGACTCCTCCGATCTCGCCTTCCGCACGGCGGCGCGGATCGGCATGAGCGAGGCGCTGCCGCAGTGCCAGCCGGTGCTGCTGGAGCCGATCCACATGGTGGAGATCGTCTGCCCGACGGAAGCGACGGCGAAGATCAACGCCATCCTGTCGGCGCGGCGCGGCCAGATCCTCGGCTTCGACACCCGCGAGGGCTGGGCGGGCTGGGATTGCGTCCGCGCCACCATGCCGGAGGCGGAGATCGGCGATCTGATCGTGGAGCTGCGATCCGCCACCGCCGGCGCCGGCGGCTTCACCCGCCAGTTCGACCGCATGGCCGAGGTCACCGGCCGCGCCGCCGACCAGATCATCGCCGCGCATCGCGTCGCGGCGTAGCTCCCGGCAGGATCGCCGCGGCCAAACCGGCCGCGGTGACCCGCGTTCGGCTTGACACGCCTCCAGGGAAGATAAATTGATCGTCGTGGCCGGGTTTATCCCGGCCATCGACGTCTTTGAGGAGGTTGTTTTTCGTGTCTAAGCCCCCTGCCGCCTGCCTGATCGGATGGCCGGCCGCGCATTCGCGTTCGCCGTTGATCCATCACTACTGGCTGCGGACACTCGGCATCGAGGGCGGCTATGTCATCGAGGCGGTGCCGCCGGACGAGTTCAAGGATTTCATCTTCCGCCTGTCGCTGCGCGGCTTCGTCGGCGCCAACGTCACCATTCCGCACAAGGAGCTAGCGCTTGTCCTGTCGAAGCCGGACGAGCGTGCCCGCGCCGTCGGCGCGGCCAACACGCTGTGGTTCGCGGACGGCGAATTGTGCTCGACCAACACCGACGTCGAAGGCTTCATCAACAATCTCGACGCCAGCGCGCCCGGCTGGGACAGAACTGAGGATGCGCTGGTGCTCGGAGCCGGCGGCTCGTCGCGCGCGGTGGTGTTCGGCTTGCGCGAGCGCGGCATCAAGCGCGTTCATCTTGTCAACCGTACCATGGCGCGCGCGAGCGCGCTGGCGGACCAGTTCGGCGCGAGCGTCTTGCCCGTGGCGTGGGATGCGCTCGGCGATATCCTGCCGCGTGCCGGCCTTCTGGTGAACACGACCTCGCTCGGCATGAAGGGGCAGCCGCCGCTCGAACTCGATGTCGGGCAGTTGCCGTCACACGCCGTCGTCGCCGATCTCGTTTATGTCCCGCTCGACACGCCCCTGCTTGCGGCCGCACGCGCGCGCGGGCTGAAGACGGCTGATGGGCTCGGCATGCTCCTGCACCAGGCGGTGCGCGGCTTCGAACTGTGGTTCGGACAACGCCCCGAGGTGACGGCGGAACTGCGCGCACTGGTCGAGGCCGACCTCACGAATACATGATCGGCTGATCGCGAACTATTGAGCCGGAATTTTTTTGAATAGCCGGGGTCAATGGCTACGTCAGTGCCGCCACCGGAGAGCCCCGCATGTCCATCCCCCGCTATCAGCTCGTTCGCCCGCTTGTCGCCATCGCGATGGTGGCAGGCTCCACGCTTTTCGCGATCGCCCAGCAGCCGCCGACGCCGACGCGCGTTCGCGGCACCATCGAGGCAGTCGATGGCGACGTGCTCGCGGTCAAGTCGCGCGGCGGCGAGGATGTCAGGCTGAACATGACCCGCGACCTCAACGTCGTCGGGATCAGCAAGATTGCGCTGTCCGACATCAAGGTCGGCTCCTTCATCGGCACCACCACGGTGCCGGGCCCCGATGGCAGCCAGAACGCGGTGGAGGTGCATGTGTTTCCGGAAAACATGCGCGGCACCGGCGAGGGCTCGCGACCCTATGATCTCCGCCCCAACTCTACGATGACCAACGCCACGGTGGCGGATTCGGTGGTCGGCAATGACGGTCACACCCTGACGATCAAATACCGGGGCGGCGAGAAGAAGGTGGTCGTATCGCCGGAGACGCCGGTTGTGACCTACGTTCCCGCCGACAAGTCCAACCTCAAGCCAGGTGCCAAGGTGATTGCCTTCATGAAGAAGCTGCCCGACGGCTCATTCGAGACCAGCCGCGTCAGCGTTGGCCGCGACGGCCTGACCCCGCCGATGTGAAGTCGCCTCGTGGAATAGGAATAGCTACTCCCGCGCGGTGTTTGCGTTGAGTTGGGCGCCAAATACATCTCGGGAGGAATACTATGCTGAAATCTTCTTCAGGCCCGCGCGTGCTCGCGGCCTCGCTGGGCTTTGTCGCTCTGCTTGCGACGGAGGCTTGGGCGCAACAGCCGCCGACGGTTCGGATTCGTGGCACCATCGAGGCCGTGGAGGGGCCGATGCTGTCGATCAAGTCGCGCGACGGCACCGACATGAAAGTGCGTGTTACCGACAATGTCGCCGTGTTCGGCGTGGCCAAGACCGAGCTGTCCGAGATCAAGGAAGGCTCCTATATCGGCGTCACCGGCATGCCGGAGCCGGACGGCACCCAGAAGGCGGTCGCGGTGCATATCTTCCCCGAAAACCAGCGCGGCGCGGCCGAAGGTTTCCGGCCCTGGGACGCGCGGCCGAACTCGACCATGACCAATGCCACCGTAGCCCAGACCGTGAAGGGCACCGATGGCCAGAACATCCTGGTCAAATACAAGGACGGCGAAAAGAAAGTCGTGGTGCCGGAGGGTACGCCTGTCGTCACCTTCGTCGCCGGCGACAGGTCCGAGCTGAAGCCGGGCGCCAAGATCATCATCTTCGGCGCGGTGAAGAAGGACGACGGCACGCTGGAAGCCGCGCGCGTCAATGTCGGCCGCGACGGAATTACGCCGCCGATGTGAGAGTAGGCGCAGCTCTCTCAACGGGTCGTCCCCGCGAACGCGGAGACCCATAACCACGACTGCTTGTTGTTGGACAAGCTGGGACTCCAGCTCCACACATTATAAGCATCGGTGGTTATGGGTCCCGGATCGCACGTCGCTTGTCCGGGACGACAGGGATAGAGCTTGCCTCAAACCGCGAGCACGCGATCGTCAATGGTGTTTACGCCGCACAGGCTCATGATCCTTGGCGCACAGCGCAAGCACGCGCGGATTTGCGTTGGTAATGCGAGGGCGACGAGAGGAGGCAATGAGAGTTGCTGTATCAAGGTGTCGTGATCCGTCTCTTCAATCATCACGTTGTTTGCCGCGGCAAGGGGAGCATGTCGTCCTGAGCAATCGCACGCTAGAATCGATGGAACTCAGTAATCCTCCTTGAGTACGCTTTCCGTCATATTGATTTTCCCTTGGGCCGAGAGCATTAAGCGCTGCAGGCAAACGTTGCTTGCCATCTGCTGTCCGTTAAACGGCGACGTACCGAAATCTCCGTTTCTTCAAAGTGGCAGCGCTGGTGCCATCGGCAGGCCTTTCAAAACTTCCGCCTTTCTGAATGCTCGGCGCGTCCGCGTCCGCGTCCGCGTT
Source organism: Bradyrhizobium sp. WYCCWR15520 (assembly GCF_056174665.1). Taxonomy (NCBI): domain Bacteria; kingdom Pseudomonadati; phylum Pseudomonadota; class Alphaproteobacteria; order Hyphomicrobiales; family Nitrobacteraceae; genus Bradyrhizobium; species Bradyrhizobium sp. WYCCWR15520. The sequence continues at coordinate 49,588 of NZ_JBWBWM010000041.1, read as the reverse complement.
TGCATTGCAATGCCCCCGGTCTGAGGGACGCACGACAGGAGGAAGTCCATTACCGGAGGCATCGGTGGCCGTACCGGAAGCGTCGCAGTATCCGAACGATTCCATCGTCTGAACGTTTGGGAGCGCGAAACGCATCAGTCCAACAGAGGAGCATCCTATGAAATTGGCTCAAACATCAGCATTGCTTTTTTGTCTGCTAACCGCCGCTCCGGCGGTCTCGATCGCGGCCGACGCCAAGAGTGATGTCGAAAAGGCGTACGCGGCCTGGGATGCCGCATTCAACAAGCAGGACGCTAAGGCGCTCGCTGCCGACTATGTGTCGACTGCCAAGCTGATGCCGCCCTCGCACCAGGTGGTGTCGGGTCCAGCGGAGATCGAAAAATTCTGGGCCGGGCTCTTCGCGAACGGCGTGACCGGCCACAAGCTGGAGGTCATTGACGCTGGCGGAGACGACAAGGTCGTCTTCGGCACGGCCAAGTGGAGCGCTACGGGCAAGGACAAGGAGGGTAAGCCGACGCCCTTTAGCGGGCTAGCCATGCATGTATTCGAGCGCCAAGCGGGTGGCGCGCTGAAGCTGAGGCTTCAGACCTTCAACTGAGGTGACGTCCGCAACCCGCCCTCGGCGGTGTGAAGACGACTGAGCGCGACGCATCATCTCCACAGTTCGCGCGGCCTTGAATTCGGCATTTTCGCCCCGCGCTGCCACTCCCTACGCAGCGTAGCGGCGGCGAGACGGGTGAGGTGGCTGTTTTCGCGGATAGAGACCCCTCATCCGCCTTGCCTTTGGCAAGGCACCTTCTCCAGAAGGAAGAAAGCAGCTTCGCTTGTCCGGGACGACGGGAAGAGCCCGTCTAAACCGCCAGCACGTTGTCGTCGATCTCCGCGATGGTGTTGACGCCGCACAATCCCATCGTCGTGAGCATTTCCTTGGCCAGGATGTCGAGCGCCTTGGCGACGCCGGCTTCGCCGGCAGCGCCCAGGCCATAGGCATAGGCGCGGCCGATCATGCAGGATTTGGCGCCGAGCGCGAGCGCGCGCACCACGTCCATGCCGGTGCGGATGCCGCCGTCGAACATGATCTCCATCTTCGAGCCGACGGTATCGACGATCTCCGGCAGCACCTCGATTGACGATGGCGCGCCGTCGAGTTGCCGGCCGCCGTGGTTGGAGACGACGATCGCCTGTGCGCCGGTTTTTGACGCGAGTTCGGCATCCTCGACGTCGAGAATGCCTTTTAGGATCAACTTGCCCGGCCAGATCGAGCGGATCCAATCAAGGTCCTTCCAGTTCAGCGAGGTATCGAATTGCGACGCCGTCCATTCCGAGAGCTTGGTGAGATCCTCGGTGCCTTTGACGTGGCCGACGATGTTACCAAAGGTACGGCGCTTGCCGCGCAAGACGCCCGCGACCCATGAAGGCTTGCTCGCAAAGTCGATCAGCTTCGCCAGCGACCATTCCGGCGGCACTGTCATGCCGTTCTTGATGTCCTGATGGCGCTGGCCGATCACCTGCAAATCGACGGTCAACACCAGCGCCGAGCATTTCGCGGCGATGGCGCGCTCGATCAACGCCTTGATGAAACCGCGGTCTTTCATCACGTAGAGCTGGAACCAGAACGGCTTGTCGACGGCGGAGGCGATATCCTCGATCGAGCAGATCGACATCGTGCTCTGGGTGAAGGGAATTCCGGCCGCCTGCGCTGCGCGGCAGGCATGGATCTCGCCGTCGCCATGTTGCATGCCGAGCAGGCCGACCGGCGCGAGGATCAACGGCATCGCGGCCGGCTCGGCGAGGATCGTGGTGGAGAGATCGCGCTTGGAGACGTCGACCAGGATGCGCTGGCGGAACTTGATCTGCTGCAGATCCTCGGAATTGGCGCGCAGCGTGTCCTCGGTGTAGGAGCCGCGGTCGGCGTAGTCGAAAAACGCCTTGGGAACCCGGCGCTTGTGCAACTGGCGCAGATCCTCAATGCAGGTGATGTGCTTCATGGACGTCCCGGCCCTTCTTGAATTTCGTAGTCGTGTCGTCATCTAGCATGATTGGATGGCGAGCCAAATCGCATCTCGCAGGGCCATTCCCGACTGGGAGGGACATCCCATGACCGGACCGCGCATAGGTGCCCACGACGAGCCCCGCTGGGCCGATCGCGAGGAAAAGCGCCGGCTCGACGACGCCCTGCACGAAGGTTTGGAAGCGACCTTTCCGGCGTCAGACCCCGTCAGCGTCACCCAGCCGCCGCCGACCAGAGGCGATCACCACGCCAAGCGGGGGAACTAGCGCCCCGGTTCCAGATCTGCCTTTCGCAGGAATATCCAGGTATACCAATCGCTTATAGGTTGGCCGCGGCCCCTTACAGCCGTAATGATTAATCACATTTTTTGAAGCCATTTTAGTCGTCGAGGGATTATAAGCACCTTGCACGCTACGATGGTGGGCGTTCGGGGATTCGTGGCCGTGATGGCCTGACGAAGACCCTGGAATGGCCGGGGGGTTAGATGAGCCGCAAATATTTCGGTACCGACGGAATTCGGGGCCGCGCCAATGGTTTGATCACGCCGGAGCTCGCGCTCAAGGTGGGGCAGGCGGCCGGCCTGGTGTTTCAGCGCGGCGAGCATCGCCACCGCGTCGTCATCGGCAAGGATACGCGCCTCTCCGGCTACATGATCGAATACGCCATGGTAGCCGGCTTCACCTCGGTCGGCATGGACGTGCTGCTGCTCGGCCCGATGCCGACGCCGGCGGTTGCGATGCTGACCAAGTCGATGCGCGCCGATCTCGGCGTGATGATCTCGGCTTCGCACAACCTGTTCGAGGACAACGGCATCAAGCTGTTCGGCCCGCAGGGCTTCAAGCTCTCCGACGATGTCGAGAAGCAGATCGAGCAGTTGCTCGACGAGCCGATCGACCGCCGCCTGGCGCAGAGCGCCAGCCTCGGGCGCGCCCGCCGCATCGACGGCGTCCATGACCGCTACATTGAATTCGCCAAGCGCACGCTGCCGCGCGAGCTCTCGCTCGAGGGCCTCCGCGTCGTGATCGATTGCGCGCATGGCGCCGCCTACAAGGTGGTGCCGGAAGCGCTATGGGAACTGGGCGCCGACGTCATTGCGATCGGCGTCGAACCCGATGGCTTCAACATCAACAAGGAATGCGGCTCGACCTCGCCGGAGACGCTGGCCAAGAAGGTGCGCGAGATGCGCGCCGACATCGGCATTGCGCTCGACGGCGACGCCGATCGCGTCATTCTCGTCGACGAGCGCGGCCATGTGGTCGATGGCGACCAGTTGCTCGCGGTGATCGCGCAAAGCTGGAAGGAAGACGGCCGTCTCGCCAAGCCCGGCATCGTCGCCACCGTGATGTCCAATCTCGGGCTCGAGCGTTTCCTCGAAGGGCAGGGCCTCGGCATGGTGCGCACGCCGGTCGGCGATCGCTACGTGCTCGAGCAGATGCTGAGCCAAGGCTACAATCTCGGCGGCGAGCCCTCGGGCCATATCATCCTGTCCGACTACGCCACGACCGGTGACGGCTTCGTCGCCGCGCTGCAGGTGCTGGCCGTCGTGCAAAAACTCCGCCGTCCGGTATCGGAGGTCTGCCATCGGTTCGATCCGCTGCCGCAGATTTTGAAGAACGTGCGCTATCGCTCCGGCAAGCCGCTCGACCATGCCGATGTGAAATCGGCGATCATGGACGGCGAGAACCGCCTCAACGGCCACGGCCGCCTGCTGGTCCGCTCCTCCGGCACCGAGCCCGTCATTCGCGTGATGGGCGAGGGCGACGATCGTGACCTGGTCGAGGACGTTGTCGACCAGATCGTCAACGCGCTCGGCCACGCCGCAGCCGCATAAGCGCGTTTTATCCGGCATAGATGTAACTGTTGATCGGCGGTGCGCAGCAGCGCATCGCAGCCATCGGCTATTGCTGCTGGTCGCGAGGGGATTCCGGCCGTAGAAAAACAAGCATTGCCGTCCCGCCAATCCTTCTTCGGAATGCGCCGTTGAACAAGCCCGTCATCGTCAGTGAGGAAACCGAGACCGCGCCGGTCGTTGTGTCGGACGCGGCACCTGGCCTCGCTGCGAAAGCGGCCGTGGCAGGGCCGGCTTACATCGTGCTCGCCGGCATCAGTTTCTCGCATTTCCTCAACGACACCATGCAGTCGTTGATCGCTTCCGTCTATCCGATCCTGAAAGACGCCTACGCGCTCGACTATTCGCAGATCGGCATGATCACGCTGGCGTTTCAGTTCACCGCGTCGCTGCTGCAGCCATTGGTCGGGCATTTCACCGACAAGAAGGCGCAGCCGTTCTCGCTTGCGATCGGCATGGGTTTTACATTTTTCGGCTTGCTGCTGCTCAGCGTCGCGCATCTCTTTCCCATCATTCTGATCGCGGCGGCGCTGGTAGGCCTCGGCTCGGCGGTGTTCCATCCGGAGTCGGCGCGGATCGCGCGGCTCGCCTCGGGCGGTCGTTACGGCATGGCGCAATCGGTGTTTCAGCTCGGCGGGAGTTTTGGCACGTCGATGGGGCCGGTGCTGGCGGCGCTGATCGTGGTGCCGTTCGGCCAGCCCTCTATCGCCTGGTTCTCATCGATCGCGTTTCTGGCGATCGTGATCCTGTGGCGGATCGGCGCCTGGTACAAGCCGCAGATCGCGACCAGGAAATCGGCCGCGGTGGAACGTCATCCGGACCTGCCGGATTCAAGGCGCGTCAAAATAGCGCTCGCAGTGCTGGTCGCGCTGCTGTTCTCGAAGCAACTCTACGTGTCGAGCCTGTCGAGCTATTACATCTTCTACCTGATCGACAAGTTTGGCGTGTCGACGCAGGCAGCCCAGCTCTACCTCTTCCTCTTTCTCGCTTCCAATGCCGCGGGCGCGTTCTTCGGCGGGCCGCTCGGCGATCGCTTCGGGCGCAAATACGTCATCTGGTTCTCGATAGCAGGCGCGCTGCCGTTCACGCTGGCGCTGCCCTATGCGGGACTCTACGCGAGCGCCGTGCTCACCATCTTCATCGGCCTGATCATTTCCTCGGCGACGGCGTCGATCATCGTTTTCGCGCAGGAACTGATGCCGCATCGCTTCGGCATGATCTCGGGCGTGTTCTTCGGCGTCGCCTTCGGTATCGGCGGACTAGGTGCGGCGGTGCTCGGCAAGCTTGCCGATCACACCGGCATCGCCTTCGTCTATCACCTCTGCGCCTTCCTGCCGGCGCTTGGTCTGCTTGCGGTGTTTCTGCCGAAAATGCCCAGACACATGCGTTGAGCAGATCCGGGGAGCGGTACGGTGTACTCGAATGCCAAGGTGCGCCTGCGGGAAAACCAAGCGGGCGAGGGCGCTGCCGCTCGCGTCAACAAAATCTTAACGCCGCGATCGCGCGCCTGATTTCTTCAATACATCGTTAGGATGTTGGGCGGCTTTGCTATTTTTTCCCGCGTTGTAGAAGGCGTTGCGACTCGCGTCGCAGACGGCGTCGCGAGAAAAGTGAGAGATTGTCAACCTTAAAAATTAGGGTTAAGCGCCGCTTAAGCATTTAATGCCATCGTCCGTCCGTGAGTTTTTGAAGTGGGGCCTTTTTGCAGTCAGCCTCACCGGACAGAGGACGAAGCCCATGCGTAGCGTTAAGTCATTCATTGCCGCCGGTGCGGCGACTCTATTGTCCTCGGCGGCGTTCGCTGCCGACATGCCCATCGCGCCTCCTCCGTACGCGGCCCCGGTGGTCGAGGATTTCGGCGGCTGGTATTTGCGCGGCGACATCGGCTTCAGCAACCAGCGCGTCGATCGTTTGAACAACGCGCTCGACGCCAACGGTACTACGTCGAGGCAGACGAACACCTTCGGCACCGCCGGCATCTTCGGCCTTGGCGTCGGTTACAAGGTCAACAACTGGTTCCGCGCTGACGTGACTGGTGAGTATCGCGGCAATTCGCAATTCCTCGGCAAAGACGTCATCACCTTCCCGGGCGGCTTCGGCACCGATACCTATCACGCCACCAAGTCGGAATGGGTCGTCCTCGCCAACGCCTATGTCGATCTCGGCACCTGGTGGTGCGTCACGCCGTTCATCGGCGCCGGTGTCGGCGGCGCGCGGGTTTCGATTGCAAACTTCACCGACCATGGCATCACCAATTTTGGTGGCGTCACATCATCGAGTCTCGCCTTCGGCGACAACGTCGCGAAGTGGAATTTCGCCTGGGCCGCGCATGCCGGTCTCGCCTACAGGGTCACGCCGAACTTCACCGTCGAACTTGCCTACCGCTATCTTGACATGGGCGATGGCCTGACCGGCGATCTGCGTACCTTCGACGGCACCAACGCCATCTACAACCCGACCACCTTCAAGCACATCACCTCGCACGACCTGAAGCTCGGCGTGCGCTGGGATCTGACCAGCCCGCAGGTCTACGCACCGCCGCCGCTGATCCGCAAAGGTTAATCGCAACCTTCATTCGTTAACGACTGCCGAACGGCGCGGGGTATCTCCCGCGCCGTTTTGCTTTTGGCTCGCATGGCGATGCGGAAGGCGCGCGCGAAAAATCTTCGACTGCTTTTCGGCAAGAATGCGCCAATCGCAGGGCGCAACAACGATTGGTTAAGGTTAACAGGCGATGATCAGCGTCAAGTTCAGAGTGTGGGAATGGAGCGTTGCGATGCGTCGATTGTTGTTGGTGGCTGTGATGTGTGGGGCGGTAAGCGGCGCGCAGGCGGCCGATATGCCGGACCTTCCTTTTCTACGCGGCAGCTTCACCGAGGGGCTGAGCAGAAGCAGCGTCAACTGGAGCGGCGCCTATGTCGGCGCCCACGCTTCTCACGGCGCCGCGGACATGGACTTCACCAATTCCGCCCAGGACCTGCTCGCCAAGCTCATGAACAATCTCGATATCGAAGCGGAGTTCGACATCTCGAAGTGGCCGTTGCTCGGCAAGGCCCATATGCAGAACAGCGGCTATGGCGGGTTCGTCGGCTATAACTGGCAGTGGACCGAAGCCGTCGTCGGCATCGAGCTGAACTATACCCACGGCAATTTCTTTGGGTCCAACATGGGCTCGCAAGCCCGCTCGTTTCAGTTTCCGACCAACTACGTGACCACCGCTGCCGTCGCCTCGGCCGCTACGATGAAGGTCACCGACTATGGCTCGCTGCGGGTGCGCGGCGGATACGCGATCGACAACTTTCTGCCCTATGGCTTTGCCGGCATTGCAATGGGGCGGGCGAATATCAATCGCTGGGCATCCTATTCCGCTTACTATGAATATGTCGGCGCGGCCGTTCCACCGCTTCCCGACTACCAGGGAAGCGGTAACCTGACCGACAACGCCAACGCTCATTTCATCACCGGCTTCGCTGGCGGTGTCGGCGTTGACGTGATGCTGTACGCGGGCCTCTTCCTGCGCGCCGAGTGGGAATATCTCCGGTTCACCTCGAAGGTCGATACCACCATCAACACGGTCCGCGCCGGTCTCGGCTACAAGTTTTGATTGCGTGATGGCGGCGCCGCTCCGGCGCCGTTGACAGAATTGCCGCCGCCTGTTGCACTGCCGCCCTAACAAGGGGCGACGCATGAAGGTCTACGGCGACACCAATTCCGGAAACTGCCTGAAGGTGAAGTGGGTGTGCGATCATCTCGCGCTGCCCTACACTTGGGTCGCGGTCGATACGCTCAAGGGCGAGACGCGGACAGCGGAATTTCTCAAGCTCAACGGCGCCGGCCAGGTGCCGACGGTCGAACTCGACGACGGCCGCACGCTGGCGCAATCCAACGCCATCATCCGTTACCTCGCCCGCGGTTCCGGCCTGATCCCCGCGGACGCGTTCGCAGAAGGCAAGATGGACGAGTGGCTGTTCTGGGAACAGTACAGTCACGAGCCCTATATCGCGGTGTGCCGCTTCCAGATGTTCTACCTGAAGAAGCCGGTCTCCGACCTCGATCCCGAAAAGGTCAAGCGCGGTTATGCAGCGCTGGCGCGGATGGAGCATCAGCTTGCGCTGACGCCGTTTCTGGTCGGGGACGCCGTCACGCTGGCTGACGTTTCGCTGCTGGCCTATACGCGCGTGGCGCATGAGGGCGGCTTCCATCTCGACGGCTATGCCGCGGTGCGCCGCTGGATCGGGGCAACCGAAAAATTCCTCGGCCTGCCGCCGGCGCGCTAACTTCACCGGAAATTGCCATGTCTGCCATCTCGGAGATCACCATTCGCCCCGCGCGTCGCGAGGACGTCGGCACCATCGTCGCCATGCTGGCGGACGATCCGCTCGGCGGGCCCCGCGAGCGGATCGAAAACCCGCTGCCGCAATCCTATTTCACTGCATTTGCAAAAGTGCAGCGCGATCCGAACATTCTCCTCGTCGTCGCCGAGGACGGCGAGGGCACGGTGGTCGGCTGCCTGCAACTATGCATTCTGCCAGGGCTGAGCTCGCAGGGCGCCTCGCGCGGCCTGATCGAGGATGTCCGCGTTGCCAGCCGCTGCCGCAGCCGCGGCATCGGCGAGCAGATGGTGCAATGGGCAGTGGTGGAAGCGCGCGCGAGGGAATGCAAGCTGCTCGAACTGCTGACGCATCACACCCGTGTCGATGCGCAGCGGTTTTACGAGCGATTGGGCTTCGCGCGCAGCCATGTCGGCATGACGTTGCGATTTTGATCGCCATCGCGTTTTCGAGCGAGCGTGCCCTCGGACTTGATCCGGGGGTGGAATCTTCGCGCGAAGAAAACGCGTCGGAATAAAGGTCAGCCAACTGCAGTTGAAGCGCATGAGCGACGAATGCCTGAGGTAGTCCTAGCTCTGCGATCCGGTTAACAACCGATAAACTACGCGTACGTCCGTGATTTTACGGACCGGAACGTCTCCGCTATGCCGACGTCTCCCATGGGGCTTGGGCAGCTTGGGGATTTCCGATGAAAAAATATTCGATTGTACGGATTGGAAGCGAGTACATCGTGCAGGCCGGAGAGACCAGTATTTTGAAGGTTTCGAGCCGGCGGGAGGCCGCCAAACTGGTCACCGATGCGGCTGAACTTTTGCAGCACGAACCGGCTCCCGGCGCGGACGAGCCCACATCAATCGAACGTGAAGATCCCGAAGTTCCTTGACGATCGGGCCCGATTCCCCTAATGACCGCGGCGGGACACCTCCCCCCAACGGGAGGCTTACTATCTGGAAGGATAGATGATGACCGTAGCGAAGCCCGCTTCGCGGCCGAACGTGCCGCATTTTTCTTCCGGCCCCTGTGCCAAGCGCCCCGGCTGGAACCCCCAAAATCTCAAGGACGCAGCCCTCGGCCGCTCGCATCGTGCGAAGATCGGCAAGAGCAAGCTCAAGCTCGCGATCGAACTGACGCGCGAAGTGCTTGAGGTGCCGGCCGATTACAAGATCGGCATCGTGCCGGCGTCGGATACCGGCGCGGTCGAAATGGCGCTGTGGTCGCTGCTCGGCGCGCGGCCCGTCACCACCATCGCCTGGGAATCCTTCGGCGAGGGCTGGGTCAGCGACATCGTCAAGGAATTGAAACTGAAGGACGTCACCAAGCTGCATGCCGGGTATGGCGATCTTCCCGACCTGAGCAAGGTCGATCAGGCTTCCGACATCGTCTTCACCTGGAACGGCACCACCTCGGGCGTGCGCGTGCCGAACGCCGACTGGATCAGCGCGAAGCGTGAAGGCCTCACGATTTGCGATGCGACCTCGGCCGCTTTCGCGCAGCCGCTCGATTTCGCAAAGCTCGATGTGGTCACCTTCTCCTGGCAGAAGGCGCTGGGCGGCGAGGCCGCGCATGGCATGCTGATCCTCTCGCCGCGCGCGGTGGAGCGGCTCGAGACCTACAAGCCGGCCTGGCCGCTGCCGAAGATCTTCCGTCTGACCAAGGGCGGCAAGCTCAACCAGGGCATCTTCGAGGGCGAGACCATCAACACGCCGTCGATGCTGTGCGTCGAGGATTATCTCGATGCGCTGAACTGGGCGAAATCGATCGGCGGCCTCAAGGCCCTGATCGCGCGCGCCGACGCCAACACCAAGGTGCTGTCGGACTGGAAGGCGAAGACGCCGTGGATCGATTTCCTGGCGAAGGATCCGTCGATCCGCTCCAACACGTCGGTGTGCCTGAAGTTCGTCGATCCCGCGATCACCTCCCTCAATGCGGACGCGCAGGCGGAGTTTTCCAAGAAACTCGTCGCGCTGGTGGAGAAGGAAGCCGCCGGTTACGACTTCGCCTACTACCGCGATGCGCCGGCAGGCCTGCGGATCTGGTGCGGCGCCACCGTGGAAGCCTCCGATGTCGCGCTGCTGACGCAGTGGATCGACTGGGCGTTCGCCGAGACCAAGGCGGCACTGCCCAAGGCAGCTTGACGTTAAGGCGACGTGTAGTTCGGCCGTGCGGATTTTCCGCACGGCAACATCTCCACAGGCCATTCCATGTTCGAGCCCGAGAACGATATCGAGCGTTTGCTGATGCGTGCATCGGCCGAGCCGGCCGAGCGGCCCGGCTTCGCGCGCGCGCTGATGGATGCACAGATCTTCGTCGTGCTGGTGCCCGACCGCCCGATCGTTCCGGGGCCCGACGGCAAGGTCACGATACCCCAAGGCGCCAAATTGGCGCTGCCGAACGCGATGCGCGGCGAGGAAAGGCTGATCCCGTTCTTCACTTCGCCGTCGCGGGCGCGCATCTGGTTCAGCGGCGATCACATCGCCGCGCCGGACCGGACGCGCGATCTGTTCGAGCGTTATCCCGATGCACCGTTCCTGCTCAACCCAGGCTCGGACTACGGCAAGGAATTCACGCCGGCTGAAGTGAAGCGTTTGCTGGCCGGCGAGTTCGACGATCGCCCGCGGACCATCGTTACGGAGAAATCCGAGCAGGTGCTGCTGGGTCATCCCAGGGAAATCCCCGTCGACCTGATCGCTGCGCTGGCCCGCGAACTCAGCGCCGTCAAAACGGTGCAGGGCGCCTGGCTGATGCTGGCGATGCTGCCGGGCAACAACGAACAAAGCTGGATGCTCGGCATCGATCACTCGGGCGCGTGGCAGGACGTTCAGGACGCGATCGGCCGCGCGCTCACGGACGATATTCTCGGGGGGAGAATACTCGACGCCGTGCCACTCGAGGGCAGTTCGCTCGCCTCCACACTACGTACTGGAATTTCGATCACCGCCGTCTAATGGCGGCTTCCTCAGGACACTTCAGGCAGAAATCCCATGACCAAACCCAAAGTTCTCATTTCCGACGCGCTCTCCCCCGCAGCCGTGCAGATCTTCAGGGATCGCGGCGTCGAGGTCGACTTCCAGCCCAATCTCGGCAAGGACAAGGACAAGCTCGCCGAGATCATCGGCAATTACGACGGCCTTGCGATCCGCTCGGCGACGAAAGCGACCGCGAAGATCATCGACAAGGCGACCAAGCTCAAGGTGATCGGCCGCGCCGGCATCGGCGTCGACAATGTCGAGATACCCGCAGCCACCGCCAAGGGCATCATCGTGATGAATACGCCGTTCGGCAATTCGATCACGACCGCGGAACACGCGATCACGCTGATGCTGGCGCTGGCGCGCGAAATTCCGCAGGCCGATGCCTCTACCCAGGCCGGCAAGTGGGAGAAGAACCGCTTCATGGGCGTCGAGATCACCGGCAAGACGCTGGGCGTGATCGGCTGCGGCAATATCGGCACGATCGCCGCTGACCGCGCGCTCGGCCTGCGCATGAAGGTGGTCGCGTTCGATCCGTTCCTGTCGCCCGAGCGCGCCAAGGACATCGGCGTCGAGAAGGTCGAACTCGATGAACTGCTCAAGCGTGCCGATTTCATCACGCTGCACACGCCGCTGACCGAGAAGACCAGGAACATCATCGACGCGGCGGCGATTGCGAAAATGAAGAAAGGCGTTCGCATCATCAACTGCGCCCGCGGCGGTCTGGTCGATGAGCAGGCGCTGCTCGACGCGCTGAATTCCAAGCATGTCGCGGGCGCAGCCTTTGACGTGTTCGTCGAGGAGCCCGCCACCAAGAACGTGCTGTTTGGCCATCCCAACGTGATCTGCACGCCGCATCTCGGCGCCTCCACCACGGAAGCGCAGGAGAACGTCGCGCTGCAGGTCGCCGAGCAGATGTCGGACTATCTGCTGACCGGCGCGATCTCGAACGCGGTGAACTTCCCCTCGATCACGGCGGAGGAAGCGCCGAAGCTGAAGCCGTTCATCGAGCTCGCCGAGAAGCTCGGCTCGTTCGCCGGCCAGCTCACCGAGAGCGGGATCCTGAAGACCGAGATCACCTATGAGGGGCACGTCGCCGAGATGAAGATCAAGGCGATCACCTCGGCGGTGCTGTCGGGCCTGCTGCGGCCGATGCTGGGCGAGGTCAACGTGGTCTCCGCGCCTGTTGTTGCGAAGGAGCGCGGCATGGTGGTGGACGAAATCGTGCGCGCGGCGCAGAGCGACTATGAAAGCCTGATCACCGTGACCGTCACCACCGAACGGCAGGAACGCTCGGTGTCCGGCACTGTCTATCATGACGGCAAGCCGCGGCTGGTCGACATCAAAGGCATCCGGGTCGATGCCGAATTCGGCAAATCGATGATCTACGTCACCAACGAGGACAAGCCCGGCTTCATCGGCAGCTTCGCCAGCCTGCTCGGCGCGGCCCAGATCAACATCGCTACCTTCCATCTCGGCCGCACCAAGCAGGGCGGCGACGCCATCGCGCTGGTCGAGATCGACGGTCCTGTACCCGCTGACGTGCTGAGCAAGGTGCAGGCGCTGCCGCAGGTGAAGCAGGCAAAGGCGCTGGTGTTCTAGGCCGCGTCGGTCCTTCCCTCTCGGAGGGGGAGTTACTCTTCGCCGCGGTCCTGCCGCGGCGAAGCCGCATGGAAGCCTCAAATCTCAATCGAACCGGTCTCTCGCTTGCCGCGTCTCATGACCGGGGTGATGGCATTGCTTGCGCGTCGCCATCGGGCGAACGGTTCAGGAGAGAAATCCATGAGATTGAAAGCGAACGGTTTTTTGACGGCGAGCGTCGCCGTGCTGGCGGCGTTTGCCGCAGGCGGGGTGCGCGCGGCTGACGTGGCCGCCAGTTCGGCGGTAGACGCCGTGACTGTCTACCCCGACGGCGCCAGCGTCACGCGCCTCATCACGGTCGACCTGCTGGCCGGCGAGAATTCCGCCGTCCTCAAGGATTTCCCGCTGACGCTGGACCCGTCCTCGCTGCGGGTCGAGGGTGAGGCCGGCGCAAAGCTTACGATCGGCGCGATCGATGCCAAATCGCCGCGCGCGGCGCCGCCGGTGAACCTGCCCGAACTCGACAAGCGCATCGAGACGCTGAAGGACGAGCGCGCCAATCTGCAAGGCGCGATCGATGCGGCGACCGCCCGGCGCAAATTCGCCGAACGTTTTGCGGATACTTCGCCGGCCGGCATCGGCGACAAGGGTGAGGCGCGGCCGATCTCCGAATGGCGCACGGCCTTTGCCGCGGTCGGCGACGAAATCGCCAGCGCCGATGCCGCGATCCGCGACGCCCAGCGCAAGCAGCGCGAACTCGACCGTGAAATCGCGCGGCTTGAACAGGACAAGGCGCAGAAGCCGCCGAACAAGCTTGAGGTGCGGATCGAACTTGCGGCCGCCGCCGCCACCAAGGCGACGCTGCGGGTGACCTATGCGGTGCGCAATGCGCGCTGGACGCCGCTCTACGACGCCCGGCTCGACACTGGCGCCAAGGATCGCAAGCCGGCGCTCGAACTGGTGCGCCGCGCCGAAATCACGCAAAACACCGGCGAGGATTGGTCGAATGTCGCGCTCGCCGTTTCCACCGTGCGCACGGCGCGCGGCGGCAACGCGCCCGAACTCAATTCGCTGATCGTGCAGTATCCGCAACTGCCGCGGCCTCAGGCGTCGGCGAGCGGCGTAGTGGAGCAGGGGATGCGATTCCGCGATGCGGCGCCTGCGCCGAGGATCGCGGAACCCCTCGGGGGCAAAATGGCGGAGGTGCGGGAGCGGGCCGACGAGCAGCAGGCCACGGCTGACGTCAGCGGCTTCCAGGTGGTGTTCAAAATTCCGGGCCGCGTCTCCGTCGGCGCCAGCGAGGGCGCCAAGAGCCTGCGCGTCTCCACCGCGACCATCACGCCCGATCTCGCGGTGCGCGCCGCGCCGGTGAGGGATCCGACCGCGTTCCTCGAAGCGAGCTTCAAGCAGAATGAGGATGCGCCGCTATTGTCCGGACGCGTTTCGATCTATCGCGACGGCGTCTTCGTCGGCCGCGGCCAGATGGCTGCTGCGGCCAAGGACGAGACCGTGCGGCTCGGCTTCGGCGCCGACGACAAGATCAAGATCGAACGCAACGTCCTCAAGCGCAACGAGGGCTCCGCCGGTCTGATCGTGACGACCTCGAAGACCGACGAGCGCGCGTTCAAAACCACGGTGCGCAACGGCCATGATTTCCCGATCCGGATCGCGATCGAGGACCAGTTGCCGGTCAGCGAGAACGAGGAGATCCAGGTCGAGATGCTGTCCTCCACGACGCCGCCCTCCGCGACCAATGTGCGCGATCGGCGCGGCGTGCTGGAATGGGCGTTTGAGGCCAAGGCAGGCGAGGTGAGGGACATCAACTTCGCCTGGCGGATACGCTGGCCCAAGGACAAGGGCGTCGTGATGGTGCCGGCGGGGTAGGGCGGCGGCGTCTCTCCCTCTCCCCGTTCTTCACGGGGAGAGGGAGAGGAAGCGTCCGTGCTCATTTGCGCTTGGCCGCATTCAACTCCGCTTCCCATCCAAACACCGAGCGGCCGTCTAGCGCTGGCGAAGCGGCGCGCTCGCCCGCAATGAACGTGTCGAGCGACGGCCCCTGCGCCGAACGTTCGAGCCGGCGTGACTGGTCATCGAGCCGCTTCAAGGCCTGCATCTCTTCGTCGCGGCCGAGTTTTGCATTTTGTACCGCTGACTTCAGCACGCGAATGGTCTCATCGTAGACCTTGATCGGTACGGGGTAGGGATGGCGGTCCTTGCCGCCATGCGCCAGCGAGAAGCGGGCGGGATCGGCGAAACGGTACGGTGCGCCATGGACGACTTCGGCGACCATGGCGAGCGAACGAACGGTGCGCAGCCCGACGCCGGGCGTCAGCAGCAATTCCGGAAAATCGACCGGCCCGCGCTCGGCCGCCGCTGCCAGCGTGCCGTGCAGGCGGCGGCTGAACACGTCACTTGATCGGACGTCATGGTGCGCGGGCATGACGAGATGCGGCAGCAGGGCTTGCGCCGGCTCGTTGCGCTCGATCGCGGCGAGCTCATGGACGATGCGAGCCGGGCCCATCTCGCCCAGCAATTCAAGCTGCGCCGCGCGCGAGCGCTCCGCCCGGCGGTCGGTGAGGTTGACGATCTCGCCCTGCGCCGGGCCGTCGATCGCGCTGTGCGGCTCGTCGACAAAACTTTCGAGCTGTTCGGAGTGCCAGTGGTAGCGCCGGGCCTGCCGCTTGTCGCCGTTCATGCCCTGCTGCACCACGGTCCATTTGCCGTCGTCGGTGACGAAGAAGCCGTGGAGATAGAGATCGAAACCGTCCTGCACGGCGGCGCTGTCGACCTTGGCGACGAGTCGGCTGGTCCGGACCAATTGCGGCGCATCGAAGCCAATGCGTTCGCCGAGCAGGCGAAGCTCGTCGGGCGTCTTGCGCGAATGTTGTCCCCGGCCGCCGCAGACGTGGATGCCAAGCTCGCCCTCCAGCGGCTTCAGTCCGCGCTTCAGCGCGCCGATGACGCTGGTGGTGATGCCGGACGAGTGCCAGTCCATGCCCATGACCGCGCCGAATGACTGAAACCAGAACGGATGCGACAGCCGCCGCAGGAATTCATCGCGTCCGTAATGATGCACGATGCCTTGCGTGATGATGGCGCCGAGCGAGGACATGCGCACGCCGAGCCAGGCGGGAACGCGTCCGCCATGCAGGGGGAGGTCGGCGCTGCCGGTACGTCTTGCCATCGGCTCCTGCGAGATCTCAATCGAGCGGTAGTTTATCAGGCCCGGGCCGTCAGGTCTTTCGATCGACCATCGTCCGGAAGGTGATCGAATAGCGCGGTGCCTCGACGGCCGGAATGCTGTGTTCCCAGACCCGCCGAGCTTCGCCTGATATCATGTAGAGCGAGCGCGGCGCTGCCTCGAGCGTGTAGCGCTGCCACTTCTCCCCAGCAGGCCGGCGGAAGCGGAACTTGCACGAGGCGCCGAGCGACAGGCCGAAGATCCGATCAAAATGCGGCTTGTCCCGATGCCAGCCGATCCCGACGCCGGTGTCATATTCGGTGCAGAGAACCTGGCCGATGCGGGTCGATGGTCCGCCATGTGCCTCGACCTTCTCGATCAGGGGTGCAAGCCAGCCTGGGATCGGCTCGGCCGGCTGCAGCCGCTGCAGCGTGTAATCGTAACGGAATCCGAACGACGCAACCCGCCGTTTGCCCTCGAACGAGCCGAACTGGAACGGCTGCAGCGGCAGGGCCGCGACGCGGTCAATGAGTTCGCGCTCGAGATCCGGCGCGATGAATTCGGCGACGTATTGCAGGCCTGCCGGCGGGCTCTGTTCGTCGGCAAAGAGGGCGAGCTGCCCTGTCATGCCGGTATTCTCGGAAATGTTCGCATGGACCAGATATGGGGATTGAGCCGACCCATGAAAGAACGGACTCAGTGGTTCTGAACCGCAATCGCGCGCGGTGGATTGCTTCTTTTTCCTGTCAGCGTGAGGAACTTTGCCGATTCCGGCAGATTGTCGATTGAGAAATGGAGGCAGGGCATACGGAGGAAACCATGCACGGTCTCATCTATCTTGTCGGCCTCATTGTCGTGATCCTGGCGATTCTGTCGTTCTTCGGCCTTCGCTAGCGCCATGGAGAAACCGATGGAAAACGTCACGCCCGCGGCGCGCACCGACATCGCGCCGCGATTCCTGCAGTGGTCGCCGATTGTGCTGGGGGCGTTCGCGGCGACGGCGCTCTCGTCGGTGCTGCTGACGTTCGCCGTCACCATTGGCCTCGGCGTCACGTCGACAGCGCCAACGTGGCGCGATGCTTCTGCAGCACTGGCAATCCTGTCCGGACTTTACCTGATCATTCAGGCCGTGCTCAGCTTCGGCCTCGGCGGCTACATCGCTGGACATAGCCGTGTCCCGGTCGGCGCGGCCACGGTGGAGGAAACCGAGCACGTCGACGGCGCGCATGGCCTCGGCTCCTGGGCGCTCGCTGTCGTCATGGGCGCCATTCTCGCCGCCCTGATCGGCGCGGCCACGATCAGCCGGACGCCCTCGATGCGCACCTCCGCGCAGGCGAGCGCGGCCGAACCGCTGTTGAGCTATGAGCTGGACCGGCTGTTTCGCGCCGGCCGTCGCGCGCCCAATACCGATCTCAGCGCCGAGCGCGCCGAAGCCGGCCGCATCCTGCTCACCACCTCGAGCCACAGCGGCTTGAGCGCCGACGACCGTACCTATCTCATTCAGCAGGTTGGCGCGCTGACTGGGCTTTCTGCACCCGATGCGGAAAAGCGGGTCGATAGCGTGATCGCCAACGCCAAGACGGCGATCGCGAGGTCGCGGCGCAGCACCATCATCCTCGCCTTCTCGGTAGCGACCGCGATATTGCTCGGTGCTGTCGCGGCCTGGGCGGCCGCCTGCGCCGGCGGGCGGCACCGGGATGGTGCGCCACTGCCGGAATGGATCGAGCGGTCGAATGCGCTCAGCCGGCGAAGGACAGTGCTGCCGTAGCGCAGAACGGGTTGTCTCCCTCTCCCCGTTCCTCACGGGGAGAGGGA
The DNA here is from genome assembly GCF_056174665.1 of Bradyrhizobium sp. WYCCWR15520. Taxonomy (NCBI): domain Bacteria; kingdom Pseudomonadati; phylum Pseudomonadota; class Alphaproteobacteria; order Hyphomicrobiales; family Nitrobacteraceae; genus Bradyrhizobium; species Bradyrhizobium sp. WYCCWR15520. The sequence goes on along the minus strand of NZ_JBWBWM010000041.1, from coordinate 31,851 downwards.
GTGAGGCGGCGACGGCGCTCACTTCGCCTTCAGGAACTCCGCCACTTCCAGCAGCACGAACTCGTTGTCGTCGGCCTTGTTGGGATCGCGGCTGGAGGAGAACGGCAGATTGTTGTCGTTGCCGACGATGATATGCGTCTCGTCGACGCGATCGACGTTCTCGATGGTGAAGAACGGGAACGTCAGCACGCCGTCATTGAGCGGGCTGCGTGCCTTCTTGTCGGGATCCCGGATCTTCATCAGGTCGACATAAGCGATCTTGCGCACCGGCTTGCCGACATTGGCGTCGGAAAGCTCGACCTTGTAGACGCGCTTGAATTTGGCGAGATCGGGAAAGCAGTTCTCGCCGCGCTGGCCGGCCGGGCAGGCCTTGTCGGCGGTGCCTTCGCCATTGTCGCGCTCGATAATCAGGCCGCTTGACGCGTCGATCATGTTGAAGTCGCCGATGGCGTTGCCGTTCTGCTCGAACACATATTGCCAAAAGCGGCCGGTGAATTTTTCCGCCGCGACGTCGAATTCGAGAATACGTGCGGCTTCCTTGCCATCGATCTTTTCGACGTCCTTTTTCTCGGCGTCCCACAGCGGGCCTTCGAGCAGGCCATAGAGGAATTTGCCGTCCTTCGAAGCGGCAAAACCTTCATAGCCCTTGGAGCGGCGCAGGTTGACCGTGGTGTAGCTCGCGCCCGGCGCCGCCGGCGACTGCACCGACCAGTGATCCGGCGAGCGCACCGGCTTGCCGTCGGCGGTGGTCTCGAACACCGCCAGGATCTTGCCGGTCTTGTCGGCCTTCAGCACGTAGGGGCCGAACTCGTCGCCGATCCAGAAGGTGTCGCCGACGATCTGAAAACCTTCGGTGTCGAAGTCGGCGCCGGTGAGGTAACGCTTGGCGGTGTCCTCATGCAGGATGCGGAACGGCACCTTCTTGTCGGGATCGTGCAGGAAGATGGTTTCCTGCCGCTCGATCTTGCCGCTGGCCCAGTCGATCTTGTGGCGGTTGAGATAGAGCATCGAATCGGCCGAATTGTAGCGCGAGCCCATGCCGTTGTCGGTGAGCACCCAGAACGTGCCGTCCGGCATCACCTTGATGCCGGAATGGCCCTGCAGCGGCTGGCCCTTGAACGGCAGCGAGACGCCGGTCGGCCGCTCATAGGACTTGCCCATCACGGTGCCGGCAGCATCGATGCGCTTGCCGGTGGTGTATTTGCCCGCGGTCTTGAGATCGGCCGGCGCGTCGGCGGGCGCATCGATGAAGGTCTCGGCCGGCATTACGGCGTGGCCTTTCAGCGTGGCGGGAAACTCGCCTTCGCCTTGCGCAAAGGCGGCACTGGCCAGAAAGACAGACGCGACGGAGCAGAGCAATGACACGCGCATGGCGGATCTCCTGTGGATGACGGTGCGCCTGTCTTGCGGAGCGGTTGTTACAATTAGCTGACAGTTCCGTGAAGAACCTGTAACGCCCTTGGATAAGCGTTGCCGCGTTATGCCGTGGGCGGACCAGCGGGCCGCATCGTCTGCGGCAGCAGGAACGGCACGCCCTGATCGGTATAGTCGATCGTGACGTCCACCTCAAAAATCCGGCGGATGGTCTCGGCTGTGATTGCTTCACTGCGGCCGCCGTCGACGGCGAGCCGGCCGCGATGCAGCAGCACGATCCGGTCGGCGAAGCGCATGGCCAGATTGAGATCGTGCAGCACGGCGATGACCGCCGTGCCATTCTGCGCTCGCCGCCGCGCTGTTTCCACCAGATCGACCTGGTGGCGCATGTCGAGGCTGGAGGTCGGCTCATCCAGCAAGAGAAGGCCAGGGCCATGCTTTGCCTCGCCGCTGGCGAGCTGCACCAGGACGCGGGCAAAATGCGCGCGCTGCTGCTCGCCGCCGGAAAGCGTCGGCAATTGCCGCTGGCTGAAATGCGCTAGCCCGACCTCGCCGAGCGCCGCGTCAACCAATGGCTGGGCGGTGGCGCGGCCGGCATCGCCCGCGCCCATATGGACGATTTCCTCGACCGTGAACGGGAAGGTGACGTTGACGTGCTGCGACAGCATCGCGCGGTGAAACGCGAGAAGGCGCGGCGGATAGAGGCGGATGTCGCGCTGCTTCAGCCTGACCTTTCCGCGCGTCGGGCAGAGGTCGCCGGACAGCATCCGCAGCAGCGTCGATTTGCCGGCGCCGTTGGGGCCGACGATGGCAACCATCTCGCCCGCCTTGATGCAAAGGTCGATACCGTCGACCAGCGTGGCGCCGCCGACAACCATCGAGACCGACTGCGCTTCGAGAAGGGCGGTCACAGCGAAACAAGTCCGCGCTGACGCAGCAGCATCCCCAGGAAGAACGGCGCGCCGACCGCCGCGGTGAGGATACCGATCGGCATTTCCGCGGGCGCCACGATGGTGCGGGCCATCGTATCCGCGCCGACCAGCAGCACCGCGCCAAGCACCATCGAAGCCGGCAGCAGCAGTCGATGCGCGGGCCCGACCACCAGCCGCAGCAGATGCGGCACCACGATGCCGACAAAGCCGACGACGCCGCAGACGGAGACGGCAACGCCGGTCATCGCCGACACCAGCACGATCGAAATCCGCTTCAGGCGCTCGACGTCGACGCCGCTGTGAAACGCCTCAGCCTCGCCGAGCACCAGCACGTCGAGCCCGCGCGCGATCCAGACGCAGGCGATGGCCGCACACCCCAGCACCGGCGCCAGCGTGGTGGCCTTGGGCCAGGTCGCTCCGCTCAGCGATCCCAGCATCCAGAAGGTGATATCGCGCAACTGGCGATCGTCGGCGATGAATACCAGAAGCCCGATGCCCGCATTGGCGATGGCAGCAATCGCGATGCCTGCCAGCAGGAAAATCGCGATCGACGTCCGTCCCGAGCGGCTGGCGATCGAATAGAGGATGATTGTCGTCGCCAGCGAACCCACAAACGCCGCGATCGGCAGCAGTTGATGCTGCATGAAGCGCAGGCTCTGCCCCATCTGGCTGTCGGTGAACACGATCGCCGCCGCTGCCGCCAGTGCGCCGCCGGAGGAAACGCCGACCAGCGCGGGATCGGCGAGCGGGTTTCGAAACAGCCCTTGCATGATCGCACCGGATGCCGCGAGCAGCGCGCCGATCATCGTCGCCGCGGCGATCCGCGGAATCCGGATCGACCACACGACAAGCTGGTCGCGCGCCAGCGTTGGCGCCGGCGCGGCGTCCGTCCACAGGCCGAGTGCGGCGGGCAGTCGCGCCAGCGGAATTCCGGCAGCGCCCATGGTGAGCGCGATCAGTGCCGTGCCGACGAGCGCAACGAGCAGACACACGATGGTAAGGGAGGCGGGAGGGCGAAACGCATATCCGACGCGCCGCCCCGTGCTGGCTCCGGCTAACACCGTCATGACCGGCAGTTGGCCGTCAGCGCCGCCGGCGCAAACTTCTCCGCCTGCGGCGCCAGTGCCGGATAGAGCTTGATCGAGAGATCGCGCGCGGCAGCCGCCGTGCGCGGCCCGAAGCCGAGCAGATAGAGGCCTTCCATCGAGATGAAGGCCTTGTTGGCCGCAGCCGGGGTCAGCGCAAAGCCCGGATGGACGTATACGGCTTCGGCGTCCAGCGAGTCCTTGCCGCGCTGGATCGAGAGAACGACGTCCGGCTTGGCTGCGACGATCGCCTCGTCGTTGATGGGCTTGTAGCCCTCATAGCCGTCGATGGCGTTCACGCCGCCGGCAAGCGCGATGATCTCGTTCGCCGCGGTGTTTTTGCCGGCGGCCATGGCGCGACCGTTCAAAAGCGACATCACGAACATCACGCGCACGGGCTTCGTCACCTTGGCGCGCAGCTCGCGCAATTGCGCCAGGTCGCCGGAGACGGCTGCGGTTAGGCATTCGGCCTGCTTGTCCGCGCCCATGGCGTGGCCGACCAGTTTGATCTTCTCGATCAGGCCCTGTTCGGAGAAGGTCTCGGGCACCAGCACCAGCGGCACCTTGGCGGCGTCCAGCACATCCATGGTTTCCTTCGGCCCGGACCCCTGTACGGCAAGCACCAGCGAAGGATTAAGACCGAGCACGCCCTCGGCGGAAAGCTGGCGCATGTAGCCGACATTCGGCTTGTCGCGCAGCGCCGCGGCCGGATAGAGGCTGGTCGAGTCGACGCCGGCGAGACGGTCCTCGAAACCGAGCGCATAGAGAATTTCGGTGATTGCGCCGCCGATCGAGACGATCCGCCCGGAGTCGCCGATGGTGACGTCGCGGTCGCGGGCATCATGCACGGTGATGCCGGCAGCGAGCGCCACGCCGCCGAGCAGGAAGCAGCCCGCCGCAGCCGACACCGCGAGTGTGCGACAAATTGTCATTTCGGGTTTACCTGGTCGGTCACTTGGTCAGGATCAGCTTGTTCTGCGACGTCAGCCGCAGGCGATAGTTCTCCGCACCATGTGCGATGATGATCTCGCGCTCGGCGGCGAACAGCTCGCGGCTATCGATCCGGTTGCCGTTGACAACGAGAGATCTCGTCGCGGCAGCGGCATTTGCCGATTGTGTTCGGGCTTCTCCGAGCTTGCTTCCCCCTGCTGTCGACATTTCGCGTTTGGTGCCCCGAAAAATTCAATCGATCTAAGCTTGTACAGTTGGGCGGGGCTGCAATCCAACCGCTGCACTTTACAATCGATATAAAGTGCCCGGTGGCATTATTGACCGTTCCCGCAACGCGGCGTAACCAAGATGAATGCGATACGTGCGGGGGTGCCCGGTCGCGAAAATTGGTAGCCAGCAAGCAGCCGCGCATCACCGCGACGCCCGCCAGCCAGATCCAAGAGACAAATAACAGGTTGGGGCAGTATGGCTTTCGGGGCTAGGCATTCGCGCGCCTTGGTTTTGGGCGCGTCGGCATTTTCGTTTGCGTTGTTATCAACAACCTCGGCGTTCACTCAGGTGCTCGAAGCGGAGACGGTCGCGCGCGGCTCCGAGCAGAAGAAGCAGGCGAAACGCAAATCGGCGAAACCCTTGCAGGACCAGCAGGTGGCGGCGCCCGTGATGAACGCGCGCGCGCAGATTGGGACCGGGCCGGTGCAATCGCTCGATACCCTCACGATAGTGGCGTCGAAGACGGAGGAGCGTGCGATCGACGCGCTGGCGCCGGTCAGCGTGGTGACGCTGGAGCAGATCCAGGGCCTGCAGCCGAACCGTCTGTCCGATATCTTCTACAACGTACCAGGTGTTTCGTTCCAGGAGCGCGGCGACGATCCTTCGACCGTCATCAATATCCGCGGCCTGCAGGATTTCGGCCGCGTCGCGGTCGTCGTCGACGGCGCGCGGCAGAACTATCAGCGCACCGGCCACAATGCCAACGGCTCGTTCTTCCTTGAGCCCGAGCTGGTCGGCGGCGTCGATATCGTGCGCGGGCCGACCGCGAACATCTACGGCTCCGGCGCGATCGGCGGCGTGGTCTCGTTCCGCACCAAGGACATCGACGACGTCGTGCGCCCGGGTGAGCGCTGGGGTGTCGACATGACCGGCTCCGGCGGTACCAACGATGCTCGCGGCCTCGGCTCGATCTTCGGCGGCGTCCGTGCCACTCCCGATGTCGATGTGTTCGGCGGCGCGGTGTACCGCACCCAGGGCAACTACAAGGACGGCAACGGCACCGAGATCGGTAATTCCGGCAACGAACTCGCGGCCGGCCTGATGAAGGTCACCGTTCGCCCCGCTGACGGCCACGAGATCAAGCTCGGCGGCATCTTCCAGGATTACCAATACAGCATCGGCCAGTTCAATCGCGGGCCGGTGCTGACCCCGGCGCAGCGCGCGCTGTTCCAGGGCTCGTCGGTCTATGCCTCCGATGTCAAGAACTACACGGGAACGCTGACCTGGAAGTACAGCAAGCCCAGCGACAATCTATGGGACTGGAATATGTCGCTGTACGGCAATCGTACCGACAACGACCAGGTCAAGACCTATCATAACAGCACCGCCGGTACGGTCTTTTGTGGCGGCACGTTCGGCAACAACATCTCGGGCTGCGTCGGCGACAGGCGGGGGTACGTGCTCGATACGCTCGGGATCGACGTCAACAATACGACGAGGTTCAACGTCGGCGATTGGCGCAACGCGGTCACGTTCGGCGTCGATGCTTTTCAGGATGACGTGAGCACCTTCGATCGCCGCGGCAACTCCAACATCACCACCCCCAGTGGCCTGCGCACCGTTTCCGGCGGTTTCGCGCAGTTGAAGCAGAATTATTCGACCTGGTTCGAGGCCGTCAGCGCGATCCGTTACGACCGCTACGACCTGCATTCGCCGACGGTGGCGACCGGTGGCGGTGGTGACAGGTTCTCGCCGAAGATCACCATCGGCGTGACACCGGTGGCGGGTTTCACGCCCTATGTCAGTTATGCTGAAGGCTATCGCGCGCCATCGATCACGGAGACCCTGGTTTCGGGTGCGCACCCCACGGGCGGCGGTCCGGCGTTCTTCACTTGCGCGGACGGCACGGTTGGCCTGTTCTGCTTCCTGCCCAATCCGAACCTGCGGCCGGAGGTCGGCAAGAACAAGGAGGCCGGCGTCAATCTGAAATATAACGGTATCTTTACCGCCGATGACAGCTTCCGTGGCAAGGTCAACGTGTTCCGCAATGACGTCAGCGACTACATCGACGCCGTCGCCTTTGGCCCTGTTCCGGTTCCGCCCTTCGGCACGTTCAACCGGTTCTATCAGTACCAGAACATTGCGCAGGCCCGAATCGAAGGCATCGAGGCGGAGACAATGTACGACGCCGGGCTGTGGTATGTCGGCGTTGCCGGCCATCTGATCCGCGGCAAGAACGTCGCGACCAATATCGGGCTTTCGACCATCACGCCGCGCAAGATCACCACCACCGGCGGCGTGCGGCTGCTCGACCGCAGGCTGATCTTGGCCGCGCAATGGTCCTCGTTCGGCGCCAACAACGACGTGCCCGCCGGCTATCTGCCCTCGACGGGGTATGAACTGGTCAATCTGTACCTGACCTGGAAGGCGACCAAGGACATTGTGTTCTCGGCTTCCATCGACAATCTCTTGAACCAGTACTATCGGCCTTACGCCATCCCCGGCAGTTCGGTTGATGGCACCACGCAGAACGACGTGTTGTGGTCGAGCCCTGGACCGGGCAGGGTCTACAAGGCCGGATTGAAGATCCACTTTGGCGGAGTGTAGTTCGACGAGCTGACAAACCAACAAAGTTGCACCGGGCCGCGCTGATGCTCCAGCGCGGCTTCGGTGCATCCATGTTTCCAACCAACTCAAACGGTATGCCAGGCGCGCCCAGCAACCCAGCAAGGAGATTTCAGATGTTTATCGCAATGAACCGGTTCCAGGTGAAGATTGGCTCCGAAGCGGCCTTCGAGACCGTCTGGCGCACGCGCGAATCCTATCTCAGCAGCATGGCCGGCTTCGTCGAGTTTCATCTGCTCAAGGGTCCCGTCGCCGAGGATCACACGCTGTATTCGTCGCATACGGTGTGGGTCGACAAGGCCGCGTTCGAAGCCTGGACCAAATCGGAAGAGTTCCGCCGCGCCCATGCCCGCGCCGACAACAAGACCGGTGAAAGCCTCTACCTCGGCCATCCCAAGTTCGAAGGTTTCGAGGTGATCCTGAGCGAGCGCAAGTCCAGCGCCGCCGCGTAACGGGGAGGGTGCGATGTTGAGCACGGAGCTTGCCGACCTCAAGGCACATATGGCGGAGAATCCGGGCGCGGTGATCGAGGACGTGGCGCGGGAGCGGAAAGTTACCGCGCGTGCCGTGCTCGAGGCGATGCCGGAAACGATGGTGCGTATCGGCGGCGGCAGCGAATTTGGCGCCGCGATGAACGATGTCGCGCAATGGGGCGAGGTGACGCTGATCGTCCACACCGACGACGCGATCTTCGAGTTCACCGGCGCCATTCCGGCGGGCGAGGTTGGCCGCGGTTATTTCAACCTGATGCAGCCGAAGGGGCTGCACGGCCATCTCCGCCACGGGCGTTGCGCGGCGATCGCCTTTGTCGAGCGACCGTTCATGGGCAAGTCGTCGGCCTTCATAGCGTTCGTCAATGTGGACGGCGGCATCATGTTCAAGGTGTTCGTCGGCCGTGACGAGACGCGGGCGCTGCGCGGCGACCAGTTGGAGCGCTTTCACGCGCTTAGCGAGAGGATCGCGCCCGCCCGCGCGGCGTAGCCGATCCGTATCGTCAACCCGGGAGGCGATCATGCAGCGAAGCGTGCTGGAAATTATGATCCGTTGGTGTGGCGCGGCCGGCGTGGCAGCCTTGCCGAGGGCGGCGTACGCCGCCACCGATGTCGCGCTGCTGCCACGCAATCTGTCGCCCTGGAACATGTTCGTGAATGCGGACGTCGTGGTGCAGGCGGTGATGGTCGGGCTCGCCTTCGCCTCGCTCGTGACATGGACGATCTGGCTGGCAAAAACCATCGAGATCCGCCGCAAGACGTCGACTGCCAGGCGGCGTCTCAGCATGTTGGAAACCGACACGGTGCTGGCCAAGGCAGAGCAGGAAAGCCGCGGCGGCCGCGATGCCGTGGCGCAGATCATCCTATCAGCCGCGCGCGAGGCCAGCCTCTCCGGCGGCCATTTCGACGACGGCCTCGAGGAACGGGTGGCGCTGCGGCTGGAGCGGGTCGAGGCGGCGATGTCGCGGCAGATCGCGCGCGGCACCGGTGTGCTCGCGACCATCGGCGCCACCGCGCCGTTCGTCGGCCTGTTCGGCACGGTCTGGGGCATCATGAATTCGTTCATCGGCATTTCCGAGGCCAAGACCACCAACCTTGCGGTGGTCGCGCCGGGTATTGCGGAAGCCCTGCTGGCGACCGCTCTCGGTCTCGTCGCGGCGATTCCGGCGGTCGTGATCTACAATCATCTCACCCGCACGATCACGGCCCATCGTGCGCTGCTCGGCGACGCCTCGGCGATGGTGCTGCTGCTGATCAGCCGCGAGGGCGACCGCGGCTCGTTTCGTCTCGCGCGCGCTGCCGAGTGAGCGAGGAGGGTGAACGATGGGCGCGAAACTGGGTAGCGTAGTTGGTGGTCGGGCGCGCGGCGGTAGCGACGACCTTGTCGAGGCCCATGAAATCAACGTCACGCCGTTCATCGACGTGATGCTGGTGCTCCTGATCATTTTTATGGTCGCGGCGCCGCTCGCAACCGTCGATCTCGGCGTCGATCTTCCCGCGAGCGCCGTCGAGCCGTCGCCGCGGCCGGACAAGCCGGTGTTCGTCACCGTGAAGCCGGACCTTTCGGTCGCCGTCGGCGAGGACGTGATCGCACGCGATACGCTGACCGCGACCCTCGATGCCGCCACCAAGGGCGAGAAGAACGAGCGCATCTTTCTGCGCGCAGACAAGACCGTCAGCTATGGCGACCTGATGGAGGTGATGAACCTGTTGCGCAACGCCGGCTACCTGAAGATCGCGCTGGTCGGCCTCGACGGCCGTAGTTGAACTGCGATGAACGCGTTCGCCCTGCACGATCTCTCCGACCAGGCCGCCGTCCGGCGCTGGGGAGCATCGGCGTTCGCAATTGTAGCCGCGCATGCCGCGCTGATCGCACTGGCGATGAACTGGAGCACGCAGCGGCCGGTGCCCGGCGTCTCGCTGCCGGCGATCATGGTCGACATGGCGCCGGTTACCGCCTCGCCGCAGCCGACGCCGATGGATCTCGCGCCGGGGCCTGTGATGCAGCAGGCGGATGCGTCACCGCCGGAGCCGGCCGTGGCGGAAGCCGTGCAGGAACAGATCGCGCCGACGCCGCCGCAGGAAAAGCCCGAAGTCGTCGCACCGCCGGAGCAGAAGACCGAGCCAACTCCGCCAAAGCCCGAGCCTGCCAAGGTCGAGCCCGAGAAAAAGCCGGCGCCGGTGAAGCCAAAGGTGGTCCGTGTGGACGCGAAGAAGCCGACGGAGGCACCGCCTGCGCCGCGCACGACAGCGTCTCCGAAAGCGGAACGTCAGGCGCCGGCCGCGTCGGCCGCCAGCGCCGGCGCATCAGCAGCGGCGATTGCGTCCTACAACCAGCTCGTCCTCGCCCATCTGCGGCGTTTCAAGCAATATCCGCCGGAAGCCAAAGCCGCCGGCAAACAGGGCGTCGGCCGGGTAAATTTCACCCTGAGCCGTACCGGTCAGGTGATGGCGAGCAAACTCGTCGGATCAACCGGCCATGCTGCGCTCGATGCGGAGAGTCTCGCGACGCTTCGCCGCGCACAACCCTTCCCATCCTTTCCGCCTGATATGAAGCAGGCCTCGATGAGCTTCACCATGCCGGTGTCGTTCGGGATCCACTAATCACTATTCCTTCACCGCGCCGGTCAGCGACGACACGTAGTAATCCACGAACAGCGAATAGAACAGCGCGACCGGCAGCGAGCCGAGCAGCGAGCCCGCCATCAGCGCGCCCCACTGGTAGACGTCGCCGGTGACAAGTTCGGTCAGGATCGCGACTGGCACCGTCTTGTTGGCGCCGCTCTGGATGAAGGCGAGCGCGTAGATGAACTCGTTCCACGACAGCGTGAAGGAGAAGATGCCAGCCGAGATCAGGCCGGGCACTGCGAGCGGCAGCGTGATCCGGCGCAAGATCTGCAAGCGCGTCGCGCCGTCGACCAGCGCGCATTCCTCCAGCTCATAGGGAATCGACTTGAAATAGCCGATCAGGAGCCAGGTGCAGAACGGTACCAGGAAGGTCGGATAGACCAGGATCAGCGCCATCGGCGAGTCGAACAGGCCGAACTGCACGATCACGGTGGCGAGCGGAATGAACAGGATCGAGGGCGGCACCAGATAGGCGAGGTAGATGCCGAGGCCCACGTAAGGGCTGCCGCGGAAACGCAGGCGCTCGATCGCGTAGGCCGCGAGCGTGCTCGCGAACAGCGACAGGAAGGTCGAGCCGATCGCCACGAACATCGTGGTTTTGAGCCAGGTCGGATAGGCGGTGTTGAACAAAAGGTGCTTGATATGCGCCAGCGTCGGCGAGGAGATCCAGAACGGATTGTGCTCCTTGTAGTTCAGAAGCTCCGCGTTCGGTTTGAACGAGGTGATCGCCATCCAGTAGAACGGGAACAGCAGGATCAGCACGAAGCAGGCCAGCGGCAGGTAGATCATCATCACCCGCCGCGCGCGGGAATCCCACGCCATGGTATCGGGCGTGGCGCTGGCGACGTTGCTGTTGCCGGGTGAGGCGGTTACGTCAGTCATTGGCTTCTCCCTGCTGCCATTTGCGGCGCGCGAGGCCGAAGTAGCTGAACAACGTCGCGAACACGAGGAACGGGATCATCGACACCGCGATCGCCGCGCCCTCGCCAAGCTCGCCGCCGGCGATGCCGCGCTGGAACGCAAGCGTGGCGAGCAGATGCGTAGAATTGACCGGCCCGCCGCGGGTGATGGCGTAGACGAGCTGGAAGTCGGTGAAGGTGAAGATGATCGAGAACGTCATCACGATCGCGAGGATTGGCATCATCATCGGGAAGGTGATGTAGCGGAAGCGCTGCCAGGCGCTGGCGCCGTCCAGCATCGCCGCTTCATAGAGCGAGGGCGAGATGGTTTGCAGCCCCGCCAGCAGCGAGATCGCCACAAAGGGGATGCCGCGCCAGATATTGGCGGCGATCAGCGAGAATCGCGCCGGCCAAGGCGTACCGAGGAAGTCGATATTGGTCGAGCGGATATGCAGCACGTCGACCAGGAGGTAGGAGATGATCGAGAACTGCGGATCGTAGATCCACCAGAACGCCAGTGCGGAGAGCACCGTCGGCACGATCCACGGCAACAGCACGATGGCGCGCAACAGGCTCTTGAGCGGGAAGTGGTTGTTGAGCAGCAGCGCCAGCCAGAAGCCGAGCGCGAATTTCCCTATTGTAGCGACGCCAGTATAGAAGACGCTGTAGAACACCGCGTTCCACCACAGGGGATCCTTGAGCAGGTACTGGAAATTCTCAAGTCCGATGAAGATGCCGCGCTGGCCGATCGTGGTGTCGGTGAAGGCAAGCCAAACGCCGAGGCCGAGCGGGTAGGTGAGGAACACCGTCAACAGTCCGATCGCCGGCGCAAGGCACATCACGATCAGGAACGGCTTGTAGTCGAGCAGCCGCGCGATCCAGCCCGGTTGCCGGAGCGCCATGCCGCGCGAGGGAAGGGTGGTTACAGACATTGAATTCATCCACGGTCGTCATTGCGAGGAGCGAAGCGACGAAGCAATCCATCTCTCCTGTGCGGCGCTATGGATTGCTTCGCTTCGCTCGCAATGACGGTTGATCCAGATCTACGGTTCAACGTCAGTCATCAGCGCCCCTGCCGCCGGAAATACCGCTTCGCGCGCTGCTCGGCTTCCGCAGCCGCGGCCTCCGGAGTCGATGCGCCGGTTGCCACGGCCGCGCACATCTGGATCAGCACGTAATCGGCGCTGACGGCGCCGGTCGCTGTCGAGATCGGACCCTTGTAGCCGTCATAGTAGGTGCTCTGCATCGTGTCCTTGAAGATCTTGACCTTGGGATCGCTGGACCAAACTGCGGCCTCGGCGTAGGCGGCAAGCGGCTGCGACCAGTAGCCGGAGTTGGCGTTGAGCCACGGCTCATACTGGTCTTTTTCCAGCATGAATTGCAGGAATGCCTTGGCGGCGTTGGGATACTGGCTGTGCTTGAACAGCATCGCGTTCAGCGTCAGTCCGGCCATCGGTGAAACCTTGGCCAGGCCCTTCGGCAGCAACTGATGCTCGCTGTCATCGGCGATCGCCTTGGTCGCCGGATCGTTCTTCAGCGAGAAATACAGCGAGACGCCGTTGGCGGTCAGCGAGATTTCCTGCGAGGAATATGCGCGGTTGTTGCTGACGTCGTTCCACGACGGTGTGCCGGCAATGAAGCTCGGGTAGATATCCTTGACCCACTTCAGGGCGGCGATGGTCTCCTTGCTGTTGATGACGACGTTACCCTCTTCATCGAGCAGGGAAGCGTTGTGCGACCATAGCGCCCAGTTGGCGAAGCCGTTGCCGTCGCCCTTGGCATTGCCGAGCGCAAAGCCGGCCGGCTTGCCCGCCTTGTGCAGCTTCTGGCACAGATCCAGAATTCCGGCATGGTCCTCTGGAACCTTGTCGAAGCCGATCGATTGCAGCACCGACTTGCGGTAGATCAGGGGGCCGGCAGTGGCGCCGAATGGCAATCCAATCCAGGCATCGCTCTTGTTGCGCTTGCCGTATTTCTGGGCCAGCGGCAGCCAGCCGCCGTAGCGCTTGCCGAGATAGTCGGCGACGTCTGTCAGCTCGACCAGCTTGTCGATGTAGATGTGCGGTGCGTCGGAGAAGCCGATGATGATGTCGGGGCCGGCACCGGAATTCGACGTCACCGCGGTCTGCTGATTGATGTCTTCCCAGCCGACGAAGTCGACCTTGACCTCGACGCCGGTCTCCTTGCTGAACTTGGCGGCATTGGCGCGGAACACGTCCTCATCGGCCTGCACGAAGCGCACCGGGCGCAGCATGCGCAAGGACGCGCCTTTTTCGATCGCAAGCTTCGGTGCAGGAACGTCGGCGGCCTTGATGGTGGATGCGGTCTGCGCGGATGCACCGGTCGCGGCGAGCGCTGCGACGGAAACGCCCAAAGCCAATGCTTCACGACGGGTGATGTCGTTCTTCATGGAGTCTCTCCCTGTTCTGGTTCCCAGCGTTGAATCGCCGGTGAACGTCGTTTGGAACGTTTTCCGCCGTCTCTAGCTGTTGGGGCCGCGGTCCATGCTGACGGGTTGCCAGCGGCGGAGCGAGGTCGTTTGCAGCACAGACGGATTGACGCAGCTTACCGGCCACATCCCCTGCAGGACCAGTGACAATTCGTAGCCCACGCGCCGCTTGCGCGCCTCGTCAAAACGTGCCGATGCCGACGCCACATGGGCGGTCAGAGTGACGTTTTCCATGGAGAGTAGCGGGTTGTTGTGAGACGGCGGTTCCTTCTCCAGCACGTCGAGGGCGGCGTGCGCGATCCAGCCCTCCTGCAGCGCCTTGATCAGCGCTTCCTCGTCCACGGTGGCGCCGCGGCCGGTATTGATGAAGACGGCAGAATTTTTCATCTGACGGAAATGCTTCTCGGTCAGCATGTGGTGCACCTCGGGCCGCGCCGGCGCGTGCATCGAGACAAAATCCGACTGCGACAGCACCTCCGACAGCGTCGAGGGGATCACGCCGTGGTCGTACATCAGCGTTTCCTGGATGAAGGGGTCGTAGGCCATCATGCGCAAGCCAAAGGGGGCGGCGCGCTTGGCGACCGCGCGGGCCACCCGGCCGAACGAGATGAAGCCGAGCGTCTGGCCCATCAGCCGCGGGATCTTCAACAGCGCGGGCCGGCCCTCCGACCAGCGGCCGGTGCGCACCATCTTGTCCTGCTCGACCAGCCGGCGGAACCCTGCCAGCAGCAGCATCATGGCGTGGTCGGCGACTTCCTCGATGAAGGTGTCGGGAATGTTGGTGACGGGAATGCCGCGGGCGGTGGCGGCCTTGACGTCGACCGAGTCGACGCCGACGCTGCCGAGCGTGATCACCTTGCAGTTTTCCAGAGCGTCGATGATCGCTTTCGTGATCGGCATGCCCTTGGCGTAGATCGCGTCCGCGGTCTTGGCCGCGGCGATGAATTCGGCCTCGTTGGCCGGCGCCTCGATGATTTCGGCCCCGATCGGATCGAGCGCTTCCTTCTCATAGTCATAGCCGCCGCCGGCGACCGTGAAGCTCGCGCCTTTCGGCGTTACCACCCTGAATTTCGGCATTTCCTGCTCTCCCGATTTTATTCTTCGGTGTTGGTTTGAGGCGGCGGGCGCCGCCACGTTCTTGTCTGACGCAACTTCACCTTTTACGCGACCTGACCCGCTCAGGCTACAATCGCCGGTTGCTCTTGCATTGGAAACACTGCTTTCCCGGCGGATTTCCGCTGACCTTCGTAACAAAGCGCTAAAGGGTCTCACGATAGAATGCGCCAAATCAATCGGCCAATCGCGTGCCACGCGCCTATTTCCGGAGATCCCCGTGAAGCTGACCAATCTCAAGATCACCCCCAAGCTGGGTATTCTCGTGGGCGTGACCCTGCTCGGTCTCTCCGCCGCCGGCGTGCTCGCAGGCTATCTGATGCAGCGTGAGATGCTCAATGCGCGCGTCGAGCAGACCAAAGCGATCGTCGACATGGCGCGCAACATGGCGCTCGGCCTGCAGAAGCAGGTTGCCGCGGGCCAGATGACCAAGGAAGCGGCGATCGCCGAGTTCAGCAAGCGGGGCAATACGCTGACCTTCGACAACGGCAATGGCTACGTGTTCGCCTACACCATGGATGGTGTCGCCGTGCTGGCGCCGGTTCCCAGCCAGATCGGCCAGAACCGCATGGATATCGACACCGGTGGCCGCAAGCTGGTGCGCGAACTGCGCGACGGCGTCGCGGCGAACGGCGAATTCATGCTGCGCTACGAATTCCGCAAACCCGGAGAGGAAGCGCTGATCCGCAAATTCTCCTACGTGGTTCCGATCCCCGGTTGGAACATGTTTGTCGGCACCGGCGCCTATCTCGACGATCTCGACACCAAGATGAAGCCGATTGCGCTCGTGCTCGGGCTTGCCATTCTCGGCATCGCGCTGGTGGCGGGCAGCATCGCCTGGATGATCGGCCGCAGCATTTCGAAGCCGCTGGCCCAGCTCGGCGCCCGCATGCAGGAGCTCGCCGAGGGCCGGCTCGATGGTGAAATTCCCGGCACCGGCCGCGGCGACGAGATCGGCGCGATGGCCGCGACCGTGCAGATCTTCAAGGACAACGCGATACGCATCCGCGGGCTCGAACAGAAGGAAGCCGAGGTGCAGGCGCGCGCCGAGGCCGAGCGCCGCGCAGCGATGGCGAATATCGCCAGCGACTTCGAACGCAGCGTCACCGGCATCGTTCGCTCGGTTTCGACAGCGGCAGCGGGCATGCAGTCTACCGCGCAGTCGATGACGGCGACCGCCAGCGACGCCAGCGCGCGCGCAGCGACCGTCGACGCAGCCTCCCAGCGTTCATCCGACAATGTCGGCACGGTCGCATCCGCCGCGGAAGAGCTCTCCAGCTCGGTCACGGAAATTTCGCGTCAGGTGGCGCGCTCCAGCGAGATCGCCACCAAGGCGGTCAACGACGCCCAGCGCACCAACGCCACTGTCGGCGCGCTCTCGACCGGCGCGGAGAAGATCGGCGAAGTGGTCAAGCTGATCCACTCGATCGCGGCGCAGACCAACCTGCTTGCATTGAACGCTACCATCGAGGCGGCGCGCGCCGGTGATTCCGGCCGCGGCTTTGCGGTGGTCGCATCCGAAGTGAAGGCGCTTGCCAACCAGACCGCGAAGGCGACGGAAGAAATCTCCTCGCAGGTTGCGGCGATGCAGGCTTCGACCAGCGAAGCGGTGGCTTCGATCGGCGGCATCTCGGAGACCATCGCGCAGATGAGCGAGATCACCGTCTCGATCTCGACCGCGGTCGAGCAGCAGGGCGGCGCCACCCGCGAAATCGCCCGCAACATTCAGTCGGTGGCGGCCGGATCGAACGAGATCTCGGCCCATATCGGCGGCGTCACCACGGCCGCGGCCGCAACCGGCAAGGCGGCATCCGAAGTGCTGGCAAGCGCCCGCGAGCTCGACACCCAGTCCGGCATGCTGCGCAGCGCGGTCGACGAGTTTTTAGGCAAGGTCCGGGCGGCGTAAGGTCTCACCCGTCATTGCGAGGAGCAAGCGACGAAGCAATCCATCTCTCCCCGTGCGGAGGTATGGATTGCTTCGCTTCGCTCACAATGACGAGGAGAGAGCGCCTCCTCACCCTACTGCTTCTCGATTCCCGCTTCAGTGATCAGCTTCTCCCATACCTTGAGCTGCTCCTTCACGAAGGCGTCGAACTCTTCCGGCGTGCCGGAGAACGCTTCCATGCCGCGCTCGGCGAGCTGGCTCTTGATGTCGGGACGTTCGACCACCTTGCGGATCTCCGCGTTCAGCTTCGTGACGACGTCCTTCGGCAAATTAGCCGGGCCGAAATAGCCCTGCCACGAGGTGATATCGAAACCCTTCACCGTGTCGTTCATGGTCGGGAGATCTGGCAACAACGCCGAGCGCTGCTTGGTGGTGACCGCGAGCGCCTTCAGCGCCTTGGCGTTGACGTGGGGCAGGCCGGTCGGAACGTCGATGAACATCATGGAGACGCGGCCGGCGATAAGGTCGGTCAAGGCGGGCGGCGAGCTCTTGTAGGGAACGTGAAGCAGATCGATACCGGCGAGACGGGCGAAGGTCGCGCCGGAGACGATCGCCGCCGAACTGCCGCTGGCATAGGAGTATTTGCCCGGCTCCTTCTTCGCCAGCGCGATCAGTTCGGCCACCGAGTTCGCCGGAACGTCAGGATGGATCACCAGCATGAAGGGAAGGTCGCCGGTCCGCGCGACCGGGGTGAAATCCTTGACCGGGTCGTAGGTCATGTTCTTCATCAGATACGGATTTGCCGAATGCGGCGTGTTCGTCGACACCATCAGCGTGTAGCCATCAGGCGCGGAGCGGGCGACCTGGCTCGCCGCGAGCGAGCCGTTGGCACCCGGCTTGTTTTCAATCACGATGCCGGTGCCGAGCGCGGTGCCGAGCTCCTTCGAGATGATGCGCGTCGTGGTGTCGGTGCCGCTGCCGGCGGCGAACGGCAGCACCAGTGTGATGTTGCGGTTCGGGTAGGGCGCCTGCGCGGCAGCCGTGGCGATCATCGCCAGCGTGAGGGGAGCCACAGCGGCGACGTGCCGGTACCGTTTCAATAACGCAAACATAAAGTCGTTTCCTCATTTGTTCTTATGTTGAATTGGCCGGCAAGCTAACCTGCCGTGGGACAAAGTGGAAGCCGGTAAGACGCTAGGCCGCAGCGGCTGCTAGGGCTTCTTCGCCGAGGCCCGCCGAGACGCGATCACGACGCCGGCCAGCACCAGCGCATAGCCCACCAGATGGAATAACCGCAACTGCTCGCCGAGCAGCAGGATCGCCATCGCCGAGCCGAACACCGGCACCAGGTGGAAGAACGGCGCGGCGCGATTGGGGCCGATCAGCGCCAGCCCGCGGTTGAAGAACAGGTACGCCAGCGTCGAGGGAAAGATCACGGCATAGCCCAGCGTCGCCATCGAGACGAAGTCGAATTTCAATGTGGCGCCGGTGGAAAACTCCCAGATCGAGAACGGCACCAGCATCAGCGCGCCGCAACAGGTGGTGAACGAGATCAGCGACAGCGCATGCGTCACCGGCCGGCGCGGGATCAGCGCCGAATACAGTCCGAACGACACCAGCGAGCTCGCAAACATCAGATCGCCGCGGTTGAAGCTGATATTGGCGAGCGCGCCGAAATCGCCGCGCAGGATGATGGTCAGGACGCCCGCGAGCGAGATGGTGATGCCGGCAAGCTGCGCCCCCGTCAGGCGGACGCCGAACAGCGCCAGCGACCACAGCGCGACGAACAGTGGTCCCGCCGACTGGATCAGAAGCGCGTTCAGCGCCTCGGTATATTGCAGGGCCCAGTAGGAGATCGCGTTGTTGTAGGCGAAGCCTACCAGCGACAAAAACAGCATCATCGGTAGATGCGCGCGGAGCACCGGCCAGTCTTGCTTCAGATGCGGCCAGGCAAAGGGCAACAGGATCAGAAAGGTGCCTATCCAGCGGACGCACGACAGCGTCAGCGGCGGCACGTGGCCTGCGACGTGGCGCGCCAGCACGATGTTGCCGGCCCAGAACAGCGAAGTCAGGGTCAGCAGCAGATAGGGCTGGTTGGTCAGCCACCGGACGGGACGAAAGGACGGCGGCGCTGGTGCGGGTTTGATCATGGTCGCGAGGCGCGATAGGGCCGGATTTTCCGCCACACGACAAGTCCCGCGCACGCAATGCTACAATGTCCTGCGGATTGTCCTTGGGCGGGAATCCGGGCCCGGATGGAGCCAACGGGTCGCGCGAAATGCGCTCCCGATGACAGGCTCCGCGAAGCAATCCATCGTGCGGCATAACGGATAGATGGATTGCTTCCACCTTCGAACTTCGGCGGACAAGTCGTCGCTTCGCTCCCTTGCGCAAACGCTTCGCGTTTGTCGCAGGCAATGACGGGTGGAGCCCCTCAGATACGCGGAATGCCAGCGTCGTTGATGACTTTCGTCCATCTGCCGATTTCGGCATTGATCAGCGCTCGCATCTCTTCCGGCGTGCTGCCGCGGACTTCGCCGCCGGTTGCCGTCTCCAGCGCCGTCTTCGCCGCTGGATCCGCCAACATCGACTGGATCTCCGCATGCAGTCGCTTCACGATGTCGGGCGGCGTGCCCTTCGGAGCCACCAGCCCCGCCCAGGTTCTGACGTCGAAATCCTTGACCCCGGCTTCCTGCACCGAAGGCACGTTCGGCAGCAATTTGGTGCGCGCGGGCGAGGTCACCGCGAGGCCGCGAATGGCGCCGCTGTCGATCTGGCCGGCGAGCAGCACGGTGGTCCCGACAATCACGGGAACGTCTCCGGCGAGCAGGGAGGTGACGGTCAGGGAGTCGCCGCGATAGGGGACGTGCACCATCTTGGTGCCGGCGGTGACGTTCAACAATTCGCCGGCGAGATGATGCGTGCTGCCGAAGCCGACCGAGCCGTAGCTGAGCCCGTCGGGCTTGGCTTTCGCCATCGCAAGCAGGTCCGAAAGCGTCTTGGCCTGAGAGTCCGCACGAACCGCGATCACCAGCGCGTAGTACACCATCGTCGACAGCATCTCGAAACTGTCGGTAGGGCCATAGGCGAGCTGCTTGTAGAGCGCGCCAGATATCGCGTGCGCTCCCGTGACGAGGCCGATCGTGTAACCATCAGGCGCGGATTTGGCGACGGCGTCTGCCGCGAGATTGCCGCCGGCGCCTGGCTTGGCTTCCACTATCACCGGCTGGCCCAGCCGCTTGGAAAGACCCTCGGAGACGATGCGTGCCATGGTGTCGGCGGCGCCGCCTGCCGCAAAGCCGTGCAGCAGCCGGATCGGCCGGTTGGGATAGGATTGCGCGGCCGCAATCGAAGGCGCCAGCCAGGCCAGGCTCAGCGCGGCGGCAACGATGCAGCAGCGCAGGGCAAACCATCGTCCATGCAGGACGTTCAACGATCGAGCCATCTGTTTCATCCCTGATGTTTGTTTTTGAATGTCGGTCCCGGAGATGCGCGGCGCGATTACTTCGCGCCGCGCATCTCCGGAGAAAATTCGGTCGCCTCCTTGGCTGGGCCGACGCCCCAGACGTCGCGCGGCAGTCCCATCCACGTCTTCGGCCGCTGCGGACGATCGCGGTGCCAGGGACGGGGTTCGAAATAGCCGAGCTCTTCGTCGAGCATCACGTCCATGCTGTAATAGAGCTCGATCAGATGGCGGTCGGGATTGTGGTGGTAGACTGCCACGTTGTGGCCGGGTCCGTGCCGGACCGGTCCCCAGAGAATCTGAAACCGGTTGCGCCCAAGCAGGTCGCAGGCCTGATGCATATGCGAGGCGTCGCGCAGCTCGAAGGCGAGGTGATGAAGCCGGCCGTCGGTGCCCCGGGCAAAATTCATCGCGTGATGTTCGGGACCGCAGCGCATGAAGACGAAATTTTCCTCGATGCGGTCGGAAACGCGGAAGCCGAGAACGTCGCCGAAGAATTCGGCTGTCCGCTCGGGATCTGGCGTGTGGAGCGCGACGTGGCCAAGCTTGGCGACGGCAAGGCCACGGATCGGTTCGACGGCCTTGCAGAACTCCCATCGGGAGAACAATTCGATCCGGTGCCCGTCCGGATCGTCGAAGACCAGCGCCTTCGCGATTCCCGGCGCCGTGTCGCTCCTGATCTCCGATTTGATGCCGTGGTCTGCGAGCGATTTCTGCAGGTCGGCGGGATCGAGATTGGGTGCCACTTCATAGGCAATGGAGGTCAGTTGCGAGGCTGTGCCGCGCTCCAGCGCCAGCGTCAACTCGTCGGACTCGGTGCCGAGCAGAATCCGGCCGTCGCTGCGCTGAATGACGCCGAGCCCGATGATCGACTGGTAGTAGTCGAGCTGCGCCTCGATGTCGGGGCTGGTAACGATGGCGTGTCGCAGCCGCTTGACCTTAATCATCTAGTGACCTCGTGAACGGTATGGGCCTGGATTGAAGGCATCGCGCTGCTCTCAATCCGGGGTCATCACGATCTTGCCGAACGCCGCGCCGGAATCGAGCAGTTCATGTGCGGAGCGCACGTCCGAGAGCTTGAAGCGCTTGAAGATCGAGGGGCGGATCGCGCCCTCTGCGAGATAGGAGATCACCTTGCGCATGATCTCGCGCCGGCCTTCGCGGTCGTGATCGTAGATGTGAAAGGAGAAGCAGCGGATCGCCGGGCAGATATCGAGATATTTTCGCATCTCGCGCATCGCGTTCTCCGCCGGCAGGCCGGCAAACGCGTTGTAGGAGACGATGGTGCCCCATTTATCGAGCGCGCCGAGATAGGAATAGAATTCGGGGCCGCAGACGTGATCGAGCACCAGGCTGACGCCGCGTCCGTCCGTCAGCGCGCGGGTGCGGGCGATGACGTCCTCGTCGCGATAGAAGATGGTTTCGTCGGCGCCCATCCGGCGCGCGAAGGTAGCTTTCTCCGGGGTCGAGACCGTTCCGATCACCTTCATCCCGGCGATCTTTGCAAGCTGCACCAGCGAGGTTCCGACGCCGCCGGCCGCCCCGATGACGAGGACGGAGCGGGGCGGCGTGGCGGCGCCGCAATGGTGCAGCAGCGCCCAGGCCACCTGGTAGTTCGCCAGGCAAACCGCGTCCTCGAACGCGACGTTTTCGGGCAGCAGGTGTACGGCGTCCGCAGGCGCTGCAACATACTCGGCGTAGCAGCCGCCGCGCTGGGCGAGGTCGCGCGCGCTGAGCAGCACCCGTTGGCCGGCGGAGACCTCGGTCACATCAGCGCCGACGGCGTCGACATAGCCGGCGACGTCATTGCCCGGATTGGCCGGCAACGGCGGCATCCATTTGTAGACGCCGCTGCGGATGAGCTTGTCGGGCTGGCCGACGCCAAAGGCCTGGGCGCGGATCAGGACGTCCCGGGCGCCCAATGCCGGCACCGGCACCTCCACATAGTCGAGCGCCTCCGGGCCCCCCGGACGATGCACCAATACAGCCTTCATGCGAGCACGGCCCCCCGATTTCATCCCAAGCAAGTATTTTCGAAAATATTGCTCATTACGAAAATTATTGCAACGGGATTCTGTTGGTCTAGGATCGTCTGGCTTTGTCACGAGAGAATCAATGAGCACGACGGCCCTCAAGGCACGCAAGGAATTCGGCAAGACGCTCGCTTCCGATATCGCCCACCGGCTGCGGAACGAGATCGTCACTTGCCGGCTCAAGCCCAATGAATCGCTGAAGTTCGACGCGCTCCGCCTGGCGTTCGGCGCGAGCTTCACGACGCTGCGCGAAGCCCTGACCTCGCTGGCGGCGGAAGGCCTGGTCGTGACCGAGGAGCAGCGGGGCTACAAGGTCGCGCCGGTGACGCTGGAGGATCTCGCCGACCTCACGCACGCCCGCATCCTGATTGAGGTCGATCTGCTGCGCCGCTCGATCGAAAAGGGCGATGACGACTGGGAAATAAGGGTTATTTCGTCGCTTCACCGGCTCGCGAAGATCGAGGAGCGGGCGCCGGAAGACTATGCCAACAATGCGGAATGGAAGTTGGCGCACCGCCAGTTCCATGAGGCGCTGGTCTCGGCTTCGGGATCGCCGACGCTGCTTGCCATGCGAAACGCGCTGTTTGACCGCGCCGAGCGCTACCGCAACCTGTCGGCCATGTTCAGGCCGCGCCAGCGCGACAAGGCCGGCGAACATCGCGCCCTGATGCAGGTCGCTATCAGCCGCAACGCCGATCAGGCCTGCGACCTGATCTGCAGCCACATCCAGACCACCTCCGATAACGTGGCGAAATACGCCGCCGGCGCGATCGGCGCGACCTGATCGGCCGCCGGCCTCAAAGCTTCCTAATCCCCCTGCATTTCAGCCGAACGCCGTTCGAGCGGCGAATTTCGATTGCATTCGGCATAATTTTCGAAAATAGTACATCTCAGCGAAATTCTAGCCATCCAAACCGACAAACTGAGAAGGATACCCGTCGCATGCGGCTGCTCTCATTTCTGAACCATGGCCGGGAGACCTGGGGCGCGATCGTCGGCGACGGCGTGGTCGACCTCGGGGCCAAGCTGCCCCACGCCACGCTGCAGGACTTCATCGCAAGCGGCGATTTCGAAAAGCGCGATCATATCGTGGCCGGCTTCAAGCCGGACCTGAAACTGTCCGACGTCACATACCTTCCGGTGATCCCGCGCCCGGAAAAGATCGTCTGTGCCGTGCGCAACTATCTCGACCATCACCAGGAGGCGGTCGCCTTCGGCATGCAGCGGGAGATCACCGCGTTTCCGCCGATCTTCCTGCGGGTGTGGCGCTCGCAGGTCGGCCACGACGCGCCGGTCATCCGCCCCAAAGTATCGACGCATCTGGATTGGGAGGGCGAACTGGCCGTGATCATCGGTAAGCCCGGCCGCCATATCTCCGAGGCCGATGCGATGGGCCATGTCGCCGGCTACTCGATCTACAACGATGTCAGCGTGCGCGACTATCAGCGGCACGCGCAGCAGATCGCGGCCGGCAAGAACTTTGTCGGCACCGGGCCGTTCGGGCCCTGGATGGTCACGACGGACGAATTGCCCGATCCGACCAAGCTGAAGCTCGAAACCCGCGTCAATGGCACGACCGTTCAGAAGTCGGACACGTCGTTCCTGATCTTCTCGATTCCGCGGCTGATCAATTACGCGTCCGAGATATTCGACCTCATGCCGGGCGACGTCATCGCCACCGGCACGCCGGCCGGCGTCGGCTTTACGCGCAAGCCGCCGATGTTCCTGGTGCCCGGCGACGTCGTCGAGGTCGAGGTGGAAAAGATCGGCGTGCTGCGTAACCCCGTGGTCGACGAGGCCGCGCAGTGACGGTGTACGACATCAGGAAGACGCAGGTCTCGATCGAGGAAGTCTGGCACGAGCGTGGCCCGCGCCGGACGCAGCCGCTATTGATCGGTACCGCGCTTGCCGTCATCAACAATCCCTATGCCGGCCGCTATGAGCCGGACCTGATGCCGTTTCAGACGGGCCTGCGCGATCTCGGCCGGCAACTGGCCCGGACCTTGTGCGAGCGCCTGGGCGGCAAGGCCGCCATCGAAGCCTATGGCAAGGGCGCGATCGTCGGCGGCGACGGCGAACTCGAGCATGGCGCGGTCTGGCACGAGGCCGGAGGCGCCGCGATCCGCGAAGTGATTTCGCAGGCGAAAGCGATCGTGCCCGCGGCCAAGACCGTCGGCGCGATCGGCACACGGCTGATGATACCTCTCGGTCATATCGAGGCGGCCTATGTGCGCAGCCATTTCGGCACCGCCGAGATGACGATCTGGGACGCGCCGCGGCGCGACGAGATCGTATTTGGCCTCGTGATGGCGACCGGCGGCCGGACGCACGCGCGCCTCGGTGGCCTATCGGTGGACCAGATTTCAGTCCACGACGGGCAGAGGTGAGCGTCGCGCTTTCGCACCAAACCGATGCCTTCACTCGACAAAGCGGACAGCGCGAGGACGCGCTGCCAAAGACGCGGCTGACATTCTACAAAAAGACGACCGCGAGGCGGCTCGTCTCTTCAAGCTCGCCGCCGACCAGGGACATGCCGACGCTTAGCGCGCTCTGAACGACCAGCATGTCGATCGGGAACTTCGGCTTTGTGAAATGCCTCGCACCGCCTGCGGGAGCCTATTGCGGCGAGCAACGCGAGTTCCCGAAAGCCGAGCACCGACAGTAAATTGTGGGTTCCACCGACGGTGTAGGTTCCCCGGCCCGAGTGAAGTCAAGATTCCTCCGCGTTTTGGACTTCGATAGAGGGTACTCGCTGACAACGACATCAAGAGGAGGCATCACCTAATGCCGACGAAAGACGGTTTTAGTCCAGGTCAGCCTTTGCCTGTCTTTCTCGCCGATGAACTTGAGGCGCAGGGTATCGGGAAAGCCTGGGACACAGCTGCTGTCTCGTCGCTAGTCCTCAAGGCGAGTATTTTGGTTGCAACGGCGACAGCTATCGGCATTGCAATTTTATCGGTAGGAAATCTGTCGACGCTCTTTGCAGATGTCACGGCTTCTTTTGCAAACGTCACGGCTTCACTGATCGACAAGTCGGCGGTCAAACCTGACACCGATCAGTCGACGCCAACAGTTCAATCGACAGCCGACGCTCAAGCTTTGCTGCCGACCGTACAGGACGCGCCAATCCGCGACGAAGTTGCTGTCGCCTCTGAACCCGCCGGTCAGAGTCAGACAGAAACCGGTCAAAGTCAGACAGAAAGTAGTGAGCCGGTAACTGAAGCCCTGTTTAAGCAATTCCAGGCTTGGGCGGACGAGAAAGATGCGCAGGCGCAGGTCGCGCCCGTGCATCCCGTGCAGGATGCCCCGACACAGGCTGTGCAAAATTCCCTGGCACAGGTTGCGGATAATCCCCGGGCATCTTCCCGGCCGGTGCAAAAGCGCCGAAACGCCCGGGCGGTCCATAATGCGCGAGCAGAGATACGGGCCGTGCACAATTCCCGAAAAAAGCTCCGGCGGGAGCGAAATGCACGGGTACAGGAGCCGCCCGCACAAGATGCCCGAGCCCAGCAACAGGGCCAGCTTGTGCAAAATGCCCAGACATCGCCATTGCCGGCCCCGTCGTTGCAGGTACCGTCGTTCCTGCAATCTTTCGGTTGGCGCAATTAGAGCCCTAAAACTTCCGCACCAGATCCGGTGTGATCTCGCTGAGCTTGCGGATGCCAAGCAGCGCGAGGTCACGGTCGATCTCGGCTTTCAGTAGCGCGATTGCGCGCTGTACGCCGGGCTCGCCGCCGGCGATCGCTGCGTAGAGGAACGGGCGGCCGATCCAGACGAAATGTGCGCCGAGCGCAAGCGCCTTGATTACGTCAGTGCCGCGGCGGATGCCGCCGTCGACCATGATGGTCATGCCTTTCGCTTCGGCGGCGATTTCCGGCAGCGTGCGCAGACCTGATATCGTGTAGTCGAGCTGGCGGCCGCCATGGTTGGAGAGCATCAGGCCGTCGACGCCGCTTTCGCGCGCGATTCTAGCGTCCGCCGGTGACACCAGCCCCTTGACCACGAGCTTGCCCTTCCACTTCCTGCGGATCAGCTCGACGTGCTTCCAGGCGAGCTGATCGCGGGCGCCGATGTTGCGCATCAGGTTCTTTGCCAGCACCGGCGGGCCGCGCTGCGCGTCCATGTTCTCGAAATGCGGCATGCCGTGGTTGATCAGCGTGCGCGCCCAGGTGCCGAACAGCCAGTGCGGATGGGTGACGGTATCCCAGAACACGCGCGGCGTGATTGCGAGCGGCACCTGAAAGCCGTTGCGGATGTTGTTCTCGCGGTTCGGCGGCACCGGCACGTCGGCGGTGACGACGAAGGTGTCGTAACCGGCCGCCGCCACGCGATCGACCAGCGGCTCGATGCGCTCGGGCAGGCCGGCGAGATAGGCCTGGTACCACGCCGCCTGGTTGGCAGCGCGAACATCTTCCAGCGTGATCAGCGACGAGGCGCTTAAAATCATCGGCACGTTTTCGGCTTTCGCCGCCTGCGTCAGCGCGATATCGCCGCGATAGGCTGATAGCGCCGAAGAGCCCATCGGCGGAATGCCGAACGGCGAGGCATAGGTTTTGCCGAACAGCGTCGTGGTCTGGTCGCGCCCCGAGACGTCGTTGAGCACGCGCGGCACAAAGCCGTATTCGTCGAAGGCTTTGCGGTTGTCGCGCATCGCGGCATCGGTCTCGGCGCCGCCGGAAATATAGCCGTAAAGGAATTTCGGAATCCGCCGCCGCGCGGTCGCCTCGAAATCGTCGAGCGCGAGATATTTTTGCAAATGCCGCGGCACCGTGCTGTCGGCGCGGGTCACGGTCGCGGGCGGTGCAGTCAAGCTGGTGGATTTGTCGAGCACGACGGGCGTTCCATCTTCTGGTTCTTGTTGGCGGCCTAGCGGCGGCGGGGCGGAGCGGCAGGTCTCGGGTCCGATTTGTTGATGGCGGCACTGACCTCGCCGAGCATCTTTCGCGCATCGGACAGGACCTGCCCGGATTTCTTGTCGAAACTTTCGATCAATTCGCGCATCGAGATCACGGTTGGCAGCAACTCGCCGCTATACTTGTCGCTGGCGAGGCCGCCGAGGAAGTCCTTGGTCTTGGTCAGCGCGCCGTCGACGGCGTTGATGCTGGACTCGGCGGTGCCGATGATGGACGTGATCTTCGCGCCGTCGCCTGACAGCGAGGCAGTGAACGTTTCGAAATTCCGCAACGTATCCTTGATCGCCACCTCATTGTCGGCGATCACCTTGTCGACGTTGCGCAGCGCGACGCGGATCTTTTCCTGGGTGTTGAGCGTGCCGTCGCGGTCGGCGGTCAGCTCCGGAATGCCATCCGCGCCCTTGGGCGGCGGCGCCGCCTCGTCCGATCCGCCGGTGAACGAAATCGCGGCGATCCCGGTCAGGCCCTGGAATTCGAGGCCGACCTGGGTGTCGCTCTTTACCGGCGTGTTGCCGTCGATCATGGCGAGCGCGACCACGCGGCGCGGATGGTCGAGCTGCAGCGACACTACTTCGCCGACCCGGATGCCGGCGAAATTCACGCTGCCGCCGTTGCGCAGGCCGGAAGCCGAGCCTTCGAAGACCACGCGAAACGGCACCTTCTGCTTGGCCCCGGCGAGCTTCTGATAACCGAGCCACGCGCTGAGCGACCCGGCGATCAGGGCCAGGGTCAGGGTGCCGATCATCAGATTGGTGGCGCGAACGCGCATCAAAATGCCTTTGCAAACGGCTCAACAGATAGCGGATTTACCACCGTAAGTCATTGCGGGTCTCCTTAACCTCTCCCCGCGAAGAGCGGGGAGAGGGGAGCGATAGTCCGTCGTCGCTAGTCCGCCTGCTTCCGCGATGCCACAAACACGCCGGTCAGCACCAGCGCAAAGCCGATGAAGTGGAACGCCTGAGGATGCTCGCCGAGAAAGATGATCGACATGATGGTTCCGAACACCGGCACCACGTGAAAGAAGGGTGCGGCGCGGTTGGCGCCGATCAGTTGTACGCCGCGATTGAAGCAGAGATAGGCGAGGGTGGAGGGAAACAGCGCGACGTAGGCGAGCGTCAACAGGTTCGCCGCATCGATCTGCATCAACGGCCGCGCAAACAATTCCCAGATCAACAGCGGGATCAGGCAGGCCGCGCCGGCGCCGAAGGTGAAGGCGACAAACGACAGGCCGTGGATATCAGGGCGCTTCAGCGACAGCACCGAATAGAGTCCGAAAATCGCGAGCGCCACGAGGAAGATCAGGTCGCCGCGGTTGAATTCGATATTGGAAAGTTTGGTGAGGTCGCCATGCATCAGGATGATGACCACGCCCGCCATCGACAACAGAACGCCTGCGGCCTGCGCCAACGTCAGCCGCACCCCGAGCAGCGCGAGCGACCACACCGCCACCACCAGCGGCCCGGCCGATTGCAACAGCAGCGTGTTCAGCGCCTGGGTATGTTCGAGCGCCCAATATTGCAGCGTGTTGAACGCCCCGATGCCGGTGATCGAGAGTACGATCATGATACCGAGCCGGCCGCGGATCGCGTTCCAGTCGCGCGCCAGATGTTTCCAGGCAAAAGGGAGGATGATCAGGAACGCGAACGACCAGCGCAGGAATGAAAGCGTCACCGGCGCGATGTGGCCGGCGGCCATCCGCCCGACGATGGCGTTGCCGGCCCAGCACAGCGCGGTGATGCTCAGCAAGAGGTAAGGCTGGTTGGCGAGCCAGTTTGCTGAAGGCGCTGACGACCTATGTTCGGTAGCCGACATTCGAGAATAGTGCCCCGGTCATGATGCCGCGGCCCGCGCCCGGCTGGCATCGCCGGGCCGGAAATGTGGCCCGGCCCTCGTCACAGACACGGATTTGTGGCGCTCATCAATGGTGCAGGATGCATCGCGACCATGCAGGGCGCCTTGCCCATTGTTTGGGGTTGCCAGCCGCCAGGCAAATATGCAATCAAAGGACGATTGATTCATGTGACCCAACCTGTGTTTGTTTTTCGGGCCGCATGCAGTGAGTTATTTGGCGTTATTTCGTATTGAGCGTCCGTTCGATCGTTGGGACCACGGCTTTTGAAGGCGACTGCGACGTCGGCAGCTTCCTCTCTCCGTGAGGTCGAATTTCTAGATGATGGGCCATTCCTTGAACAAGCCGATGCCGGCCGAAGAAGCCGAAGCCGAAACGCGCCACCAGTTTGCCGTTCGCGCCAACTCCATACTTGCCTTCATCGAATGCGATGAGGAGCAGCGCCCGAAACTGCGCGCGGCCATCATCGAGGCGATGCTATGGGCGCAGGCGCAGCCGAAGCTCACCCAATAGGCCGGCGTCGAGGCCGCTCACGCCACGAGCGCCCGTGCGATCGCGCCCGCCGCCCGCACGGCGTCGTTCGGATCGAGCTCGATCTGCAGGCCGCGCTGGCCGCCATTGAGAAACACGCTTGGATGACCGAGCGCGGCCTCTTCGATCGCGACCGGCACGCGCTTCTTCTGCCCGAACGGCGAGATGCCGCCGACATGGTAGCCGGTCAGCCGTTCGGCATCCGCCGGCCGCATCATCTTCGCGGCCTTGGCGCCAAAGGCGCTCGCGAGCTTCTTCATGCTGACCTCGCAATCCGACGGCACCACGGCGCAGACCGGCTTGCCGTCGGCCTCGGCCATCAGCGTCTTGAGCACGCGCGAGGGCGGCACCCCGAGCGCTTCGGCGGCCTGCAGTCCGACGCTCGCCGCATCCGGGTCGTAGTCGTAGGCATGGAGGGTGAATTTGACGCCGAGCTTTTCCAAAGCCTGCGTTGCGCGGGTGGTTTTCGACATGGCCCTTCCGTCATTGCCGGATGTTAATGCGTTCGTCGCCAAGCGGCCCCAAATTTTCGGGGGATATCAATGGGTTGGAGCCGTTCTAAGGACCCCCTAAAACCGCCTTCTTGCTTGCCTAGAGCACCCGCTTCCTTTATCCGGTGGGTGCCCCGCATGCGAACGGCCCCGGCCGTGATTTTGGCTGGGCAAGCTATAGCGTTTTCGAGCGAAGTGGATACCGGTTCGCGTGAAGAAAACGCGTCAAAACTAAAGGGCGCATGATCCGGAAAAGTGGATACCGGTTTTCCGGAGAGATCATGTTGGGACCACCAGATTTGCAGGGAACACTTTAGAAATGGCCAATGTTGTCGTCGTCGGCGCCCAGTGGGGCGACGAAGGGAAGGGCAAGATCGTCGACTGGTTGTCGGAGCAGGCCGATATCGTCGTGCGCTTCCAGGGCGGCCACAATGCCGGCCATACGCTCGTCATCAATGGCGAGACCTACAAGCTGGCGCTGCTGCCGTCCGGCGTACTGCGGCCAAGCAAGCTCGCGGTCATCGGCAATGGCGTGGTGTTCGATCCGCAGGCCTTCCTCGACGAAGTCGCGAAACTGAAGGGCCAGGGCGTCGCCATCAGCCCGGAAAATTTGCGCGTCGCCGAAAACGTCACGCTGATTCTGCCGCTGCACCGTGAGCTCGATGCGCTCCGGGAATCCTCCAACGCAGGCACTGCGATAGGCACCACGCGCCGCGGCATCGGCCCGGCCTATGAAGACAAGGTCGGCCGCCGCGCCATCCGCCTGATGGACCTCGCCGATCTCGACGCGCTGCCGCACAAGGTCGACCGGCTGCTGGCGCATCACAACGCGCTGCGCCGCGGCCTCAACCTCGAAGAATTCAACGGCAACGATATCCTCAAAGAGCTCACCGCGCTGGCGCCGAAGCTGCTGCCTTACGCAGAAACCGTCTGGCGGCTGCTCGACATCAAGCGCCGCGAGGGCAAGCGCATCCTGTTCGAAGGCGCGCAAGGCGCGCTGCTCGACGTCGACCACGGCACCTATCCCTACGTCACCTCGTCCAACACGGTGGCGGCGCAGGCGGCGACCGGGACCGGCATGGGCCCGGGCGCGGTCGGCTATGTGCTCGGCATCTGCAAGGCCTATACGACCCGGGTCGGCCAGGGACCATTCCCCACCGAGCTGAATAACGAGATCGGCGAGGAGATCGGCCGCCGCGGCAAGGAATTCGGCGTCAACACCGGGCGCAAGCGCCGCTGCGGCTGGTTCGATGCCGCGCTGGTGCGACAGACTGTCCGCACCTGCGGCATTACCGGTCTGGCGCTGACCAAACTCGATATCCTCGACGGCTTCGACACCATCGAGGTCTGCACCGGCTACATGCTGGACGGCAAGGAGATCGACCATCTGCCGGCGGGCGAGGGCGCCCAGGCCCGGGTGGTCCCGGTCTACGAGACCATCGAGGGCTGGAAAGAGCCGACCGCCAATGCCCGGTCCTGGGCGGATCTGCCGGCCCAGGCCATCAAATATGTCCGTCGGGTCGAGGAACTCGTGGGTTGTCCCATTGCATTGCTTTCCACCAGCCCCGAACGCGAGGATACTATCCTGGTACAGAACCCGTTCGAGGCTTAACGGGATGTTACTTCCGGGCCTGCAGTATTGAAGAGAAATGGCTGATTATTACCCGCTGATCGCACGCGCTATTGCAGGCCTGGACCCGAATGCTCCAGGCGAGAGCCGCCGTGCGCTCTATGAGCGGGCTCGCACCGCGCTGATCGCGCAGTTGCGCAGCGTTCAGCCGCCGCTTTCCGAATCGGAAATCACCCGCGAGCGGCTGTCGCTGGAAGAGGCCGTGCGCAAGGTCGAATCGGAAGCCGCCCAGCGCGCCCGCGAGGCCTCGCGGCCCGGCGGTGGCGGCGCTGCGCGCGGCGGCGATGCCTTCCGCCGCG
>NZ_JBWBWM010000040.1:0-68605 GCF_056174665.1 Bradyrhizobium sp. WYCCWR15520 | reverse complement strand
CGCACCTGCCGCGCCGGGCGGCATGGCCGCGCCGACGGCGCCTACCGCTGTGCCGGGCGCGCCCAACGCCACGCCGCCCGCCGGCCAGGTGCGCAATGCGCCGCCAACCGTCGCGCCGGCCTTCCAGCGTGCGCCTCAGGTCACGGCTCCATTGCCGCCGCCGCCTCCGCCTGCGGAGGGCATGAGGGCAGTCGCCCCGGGTGCTGCGCCTGTTGGCCCGCAGCGACTGGACGACTTCCGCGGCCAGCGTCGCGAGACGCAGCAGGGCGGCCGCACCATCATCACCGAGCCCGGCCGGATCATCATTCGCGATCCCGGCGGTCAGCAATATGTCCGTCACAGCGAGGTGGACCGCTTCCGCTACGGTGCGCGTGACATCCAGACCCAGACCGTCGGTGGCGAGACCCGCACCGTCGTGATCAGGCCTGATGGTACGCAGGTGATCACGGTGGTCGGCCGCGACGGCCAGTTGCTGCGCCGCATCCGCCGCGACGAGCGGGGCCGCGAGGTCATCATTATCGACAACAGCTACCGCGATCCGCGCGGGGGCGGCGGATTCTATGTCGCCCTGGCGCCGCCGGTGGTGCGCATTCCCTATAACCGGTACATCGTCGACGCCGAAGAGGCATCGCCGGAGGTGCTCTACGAGACCATGATGGCGCCGCCGGTGGAACGGATCGAACGGCGTTATTCGCTGGACGAAATCCGCTACAGCCCCACGGTGCGGCAGCGGATGCCGAGCATCGACGTCAACACCATCAACTTCGCAACCGGATCGTGGGAAATCCCGCCCGATCAGACGGCGAAGCTGCAGGCGATCGCCGACGGCCTCAACCGCGCGATCCAGGAAAATCCGCGCGCGGTGTTCCTGATCGAGGGCCACACCGACGCGGTCGGCAACGACGTCGACAATCTATCGCTGTCGGATCGCCGCGCCGAATCCGCCGCCACCCTGCTGACGCAGCAGTTCAACGTGCCGGCGGAAAACCTGACCTCGCAAGGCTATGGCGAGCAGTACCTGAAGGAGCAGATCGACGGGCCGAGCCCGATCAACCGGCGCGTGACCATCCGCAACATCACGCCGCTGCTCAATGGCGGGCAGGCCTCGCTGCCGCCGCCCCCGCCCGGCACCGCGCCGCCGCGCCGATAGGAAAGGTCATCGCAAATGAAAATAGCCGGGGCAATCCCGGCTATTTTTATTAGATCGTTTTCAAGCGAAGTGGGCACCGGTTCGCGTCAAGAAAACGCGTCATAACAAGTTTTCTCATGCGCTGAGCGCCCGCGGTGTCACACAGGCCTCGCAAATGGCCGATGCGTGCCGGTGGTCGGTGCCGCAACAACCGCCGAGAATCCGCATCTTCGGAAACGCGCTCCGAAGCGCCATGTAACGCCGCCCGAGATCGGCCGGGTCACCCGCATCGAGCGTTTCGGATTCGTCGAGTTCGGCATGGCTCTTGGTCGAGGCGTTGGCCCTGACGCCATGGATACGTTCCGTCCAGGCTTCGCCCGCCTGCAACGCATCCTCGAAATGCGTCGGGTGCGCACAGTTGATCAGGAAGTATTCGGGCGCGCCATCGGTCTCACGATCCACCGTCTCGATCGCCTCGCGCAACGTCTCGCCCTTCACCAGACGGCCATTGGTCTCCACGGTGAACGAGATCGCCGCCGGTATCTCCAGCGCTTTCGCGGCGCGCGCGATGCCGATCGCTTCATTGATGCTGGTGAGCGTATAGGCGGTCACCATGTCGGCGCCACCCTCGACAAAGGCCGCGATCTGCGCCCGATGATAGTCCTCGGCTTCCGCCGCATCCATGTTGCCCGCCTTGTAGCCATCGCCGCGCGGACCGATGGCGCCGCTGATGATGCAGGACGCGCCCGGCCGTTCCCAGCCGGCGCGCAATTCCTCCAGGAATGCGATCGAACGGACATTGATCGCCTTGAGCGCGGACGCATCGTACCCGAGCTTGGTGCCCCAGTCCGGATTGGCGCGCCATGTCGGACTGTCGAGCACGAAGCCCGTGCCATGGTCGCGCGCAACCGCGAGATAAGCCGCGTAATACTGCTTGAGCTGCTCCCGCCCTTCGGCGCTGTCGAGCAGCACAAAGGCGGCAAAGTGCGGCAGCTCCACGCCTTGGTGGAAGATCAGCGTCGTTTCCATGCCGCCATCGGTCAGGAAAATGCCGCCGCGGCGCTGCGGCAGGGCGTGTCGGTATTTGGCCATTTCAACATCTCCGCGCATTGAAGGACCTCGATACGTCTCTCCCGCATCTGACAGGTCCGGCGATGTTGGTGCCTCATAGTGTCGCGGCCTCCTAGGCGGCTTGCGGTGCGGATGAACCGGAAGCTGCAAAGTGGTACGAAATCAGATGGTTGCAGATTGAGCGGCAGCGCTGTCGCACCGACCGCCGTGGAGAAACCGTACCATGAGTACAGTTCCGGAGCCCCGGATGAGCAAGGGCGAAGCGACGCGCGAGCGAATTCTCGAAATCGCGGAGGCGGCGGTTCTCGCCAAGGGATTTGGCGCCACCTCGATCGAGGAAGTGATCGCGGAAGCCGGCCTGACCAAGAGCGGCTTCTTCTATCACTTCAAGGACAAGAACGCGCTCGCGCGCGAAATGCTCCGCCGCTATGTCGCAACCAATGACCAGCTCTTCGACGACATCTTCGGGCGCGGCCGCGAGCTTTCCGACGACCCGCTGCAGGCGTTCCTGATTTCGCTGAAGCTGCTCGCGGAAACGATGGCCGATCTGCCGAGCGGCCATCCGGGCTGTCTGATCGCCAGCATCTGCTATCAGGAGCGGCTGTTCGATCGCGAGATACGCGACCTCACCGCGCAATCCGTGCGCGACTGGAACGCGCGCTTTCGCGCCATTCTCGACGGCATCGCGTCGGTCTACCCTCCGCGGGAGCCTGTCGACCTCGATGATGTCGCCGACATGCTGTCCTGCATCGTCGACGGCGCCATCATCATGTCCAAGACGCTGAACGATCCGAGCCGCCTCGAACGCCAGATCCTGATCTTTCGAAGCTGCATCAAGCTGATGTTTGCTCCGCCGTCGACTCCATGAGGCTCGCAAGCCCGCGCGAAGCTACTGGCCCGCCGTTGCAAGGCCGAGCGCCTCCGCCATCACGCGAAAGACTTCGGTATTGTCCATCGAGCCCCGCACCCGTTCGCTGCCGGGCCCGGTCGCGGTCAGGATGACGTCTTCGCCGGAATGCACGCTTGCGCCAACCAGCGCCGGCAGGTTGCCCGGCCGCAGCACCGCTCCGGGAACATCCTTGTATTTTTCATTGGCCTTGAAGGTTGCTGGATCGTCGCCCTTCACGGTCGGCTCGTTCGGACCGTCGAGCTTGGGACGGAAGGTCTCGTAGTGATCGGGAAGGCTGGCTGAGAAGATGGCAAGCCGCCGGCTGACGTCGACGCGCGAGGGATAGCCTTCCGCATCGGGCGGCGGATAGTTGGGGAAGCCGGCCTTGTCGTAGACGCCGACGCGTTCGCGGAACGGCATGTTTGGTGTCGAAGTCATGTCGTCATTGATAGTGCCGACAAGGCTGTTGGGATGGTTGTGGTCAGCCACAACCAGGATCAGGGCGTCGTCGCTGCGCTTGCTCGCCCAATCGCGGGTGAGGCGCACGGCGTTATCGAGCATGATGGTGTCATAGACCGCGCGCTCCATGTCGAGCAGATGCGCGTATTTGTCGATCATTCCGGACTCCACCATCAGGAAGAAGCCGGCCTCGTTCCTCGACAGCACGTTCAAGGCAGCTTGAACCTGTTCGGTCAGGTCGGGCTGCTCGGGGAATTTCTTGACGCCGCCACCCTTGAGGAACTTGCGGTCAAGCGCGCCGTCCATATTCCCGGCGGCGAACAGGCCGAGCAACTGGCGCGTCTCGGGCTTTGCCGCGAGCGCGTTCAGCTCGCCCGCGGTGGTCGCGTAGGGATACCCAGCCTCTTTGAAGCGGGCGATGTAATCGACATCATCCTTGCGCTTTCCGGACGCAGCCTTTGGCAGGAAATTGGCGCTGCCGCCACCGAGCAACACGTCGGGCCTGGCCGCGAAATATTGCTCGACGATCTGATCGTACTCGGCGCGGCGACGGGTATGCGCCACCATCGCCGCGGGGGTTGCATCCTGGATCTCGGTGTTGCTGACGATGCCGACGGCCATGTTGAGCCGGCGCTTGACGAGGCTTGCAATGGTTTCGACCTTGGGATCGTCGAACGGGTCCTTGGTCCGATCCGCATAGACGCCCATCGCGTTGACGGCGCTCTTGTGACCGGTGGCATAGGCGCTGGCCGAGTTAGCGGAATCGGTGATGATCGAATCGGAACCGGCCGTCGCCACCAGCGCCATATGCGGCATGTCGTCGATCGCGAGCTTGCCGAGGCTCTTTCCTTCAGCGATGCCCTTGGAAAGCAACCGCGCCGCAATGCGATGCGAGGGCGACATTCCGTCGCCGATGAACAGAATCACGTTCTTCGCCTTGCGCGGCCCGGTATCGTAGACCGTCCACACGACGCTGCGGCTGCGGGTACCGTCGCTGACCTCGACCGTCACGCTGCCGGGCTTGGACAATGCGACATCGCGCAGGATCAACGACGACTGGTCCTTGCCGTCTTCGCGCTCGACAAAGGTTCCGCCCTGGCCGAACACGGCCGGATAGTCCGTCCCATTGACCGTCACTTTCAGTTTCGCCGGGTCGACGCGATCGGGAAACTCGACCTTGAGATCGAAACGGGCGCCGGCGAGGATTTCGGCGCGGTCGATCGGATAGATCGTTTGAGCCGATGCCGGCGATGCCGACAACAGCGCGGCAATGGCGGCTGCGGCGATTGGCTTGATCATGATTGACGCCCCGCGATCGTTGGTGGTGCCGCGGACGGCCGAATTCAACGCCGTACGCGCTGCGCGGCGAGCCTAGCCGCGCAAAATGACATCTCGGTAACACAGGGAGCCGAGACTCCCGCGCGGCTCACCCCTTGTCGCTCTCGAGCTTGAAGATCTCGGTGCCTTCCGCAGGCGACAGCAAACCGGTGTCGCCATAGACCTTCAGCTTGGCCCTGGTATCGGCGATGTCGAGGTTGCGCATGGTGAGCTGGCCGATACGGTCGGCCGGCGTGAACGCGGCATCCTCGACCTTCTCCATGCTCAGCCGCTCCGGCTGGTAGGTCAGATTCGGGCTCTCGGTGTTCAGGATCGAGTAGTCGTTGCCGCGGCGCAGTTCGAGCGTCACCTCGCCGGTGACGGCGCGCGCCACCCAGCGCTGGGCGGTTTCGCGCAGCATCAGGGCCTGCGAATCGAACCACCGGCCCTGGTAGAGCAAGCGGCCGAGCCGCATGCCGCTGATCCGGTATTGCTCGATCGTGTCTTCGTTATGGATGCCGGTGACCAGGCGCTCGTAGGCGATATGCAGCAGCGCCATGCCGGGCGCTTCGTAGATGCCGCGGCTCTTCGCCTCGATGATCCGGTTCTCGATCTGGTCGCTCATGCCAAGGCCATGCCGGCCGCCGATGGCGTTGGCTTCGAGGAACAGGGCGACCGGGTCGGTGAATGTCTGGCCGTTCAGCGCAACGGGCTGGCCTTCCTCAAAACGCACCTTGACCTGTTCGGCCTTGACCGCGCAGTCGTCGCGCCAGAACGGCACGCCCATGATCGGATTGACGATCTTGATGCCGCTGTCGAGGTTCTCGAGGTCCTTGGCCTCATGGGTGGCGCCGAGCAGATTGCTGTCGGTCGAGTACGCCTTTTCGGCGCTCATCTTGTAGGCGAATCCATTGGCGGTCATGAAATCAGACATTTCCGCGCGGCCGCCCAATTCGTCGATGAACTGCTGGTCGAGCCAGGGCTTGTAGATCCGCAAATTCGGATTGGTCAGCAGGCCGTAGCGATAAAACCGCTCGATGTCGTTGCCCTTGAAGGTGGAGCCGTCACCCCAGATGTTAACGCCGTCCTCCTTCATGGCCGAGACCAGCATCGTGCCGGTGACGGCGCGGCCGAGCGGCGTGGTGTTGAAATAGGTGATGCCGCCGGTCGAGACGTGGAAGGCGCCGGCCTGGATGGCCGCAATCCCTTCATGGACCAGTTGCGTGCGGCAATCGACGAGGCGAGCCTTCTCGCCGCCGAACTCCAGCGCTTTGCGCGGAATCTCGTCATAGTCGGCCTCGTCGGGCTGGCCGAGATTCGCAGTATAGGCAAAGACGCGCGCGCCTTTTTGCTTCATCCAGAGCAGCGCCGCGCTGGTATCGAGACCGCCGGAGAAAGCGATGCCGACTTTTTCTCCCTTGGGCAGGCTTTTCAGGATCGTAGTCATGGAGCTTCCAATCGGTCGAAATGGCGGATGTCGTTATAGCGTTTTCAAGCGAAGTGGATACCGGTTCGCGTGAAGAAAACGCGTCAGAACAAGAATCTAGAGCTTCGGTTCTGATCCAATCAGAACCGCTAAGCTCTAGCGGCTTTGAGGGGCGAATATCAAATTTCGCGCTGACGGGCACGCCTTTAATGGAGCCTTGCGGCCGGAGCCGGACTACCCCGCCTCGCGCCCGCGCCAGCGCTGCCACAGGCGATAGCCGGGCCAGCCCCAGCGCGCCAGCGCCGCCTCGATCTGCGCATCCGTCAGCCGGGTCGATGGCCAGCGGTAAATAAAGGCATAGGCCAGCCAGATCACGAAAAAGCTGACGAGGCCCGCGGCGGCGACATCAGTAAAGAAATGCCCGCCGAACGCCATCCGCAGCAGGGAGGTCGCGACCCCGAACAGGGTCGCCGCCACATACGCCAACGGCCGCCACTGCGGCGGAGTCAGCGCTGCCGGCGCGTAGGCCCAGAAGGCGGTGGCGCCCTCGCCGGAGAAGAACGAGCAGTTTTTCCCGCACTCGCCGCGCGGATCCCACCATGGCACGAATTTCCAGGGCCCGTTGAACTCGGTCACCACCACCGGCCGCGGCCTTCCCCAATAACTCTTGAAGGTGAGGTTGGTCAGCACGACCGCGGACAGCAGGATCGTGGACAGCAGGAACACCGCCGCGCGTCCCGGAACCAGCATCGGTCGATCCGGTCGCATTATCTTGGCAACGATGGCAATCAGCGCCGGCAACGCCAGCGCCCAGGCGATCCACATCGCGCCGTCGCGCGCGAACGCGGCGAGCCCGTTCTGCTTCAGCGGAAACGAGGCGCTCCCGGCATCGTAAAACAACGCCGCCAACTGCAGATCGAGTTCGGGAAAGATTCCAAACAGCAGTCCGATGACGAGCGACAAGCCCAGCGCGATAACAAGTCCGGTACGGTTCATGGCGCGGGGTTTAGCCGAGGCGATTGGGGATGAAAAGGCACAAGCGCGCTTCCCGCCTGTGGGAGAGGGGGAGAAACATCAGGAGAATGGCCGTGACTGCGACGGCAGCGGCGGCGGCGGCCGCAAGGTAGGCGGCGGTTCGCGCCAGGCGCCGGCGGATCGCCCCGCGATCATCCAGTAAACCAGGCCGGCAACGATACCCGCCCCGGTCATGATTTCGAGATGGCGGTGCACGATGCCGTCGAAGCGCAGCGATTCCGGATCGAATGGCGTAAGGCCAAGATAGCAGGCCGCACCGACGATGGCGCCGCCGACGGCGTAAGCGAGCACGCTGCGGATATAGAAAGCCTCGGTAATCAGGACGATGACCAACGCCGGCAGCAGCGCAAAGCCGGACAGAAAAATGAAGCCGAAGCCGAGCACGACGTTGATCGCACCCTGGTCGATCGGTACACCGCCGAGATCGCTGAATTCCGGATACAACACCGCGCCGACCACGATCATACCGGCCACGAAGCAGGCGGCGAGGAAGCCGAACAGGATGACGAAGAGGCGGCCGATCAGCGCCATGGCTACACCGGCGTCAACTGAACTGTCGCTGCTCGGGCCCTCCACTCGCCCGAACGACGGCCGGCGATCCACCAGAAGACGAATCCCGCCGCGAGGCCTGCCATCGTTACGACCGCCAGTTCGCTTATGCTCGGCGCATTGCAGATCGAACGTGCGCTAATCAACTTGTCGACACGGGTGCATGCGACGTCCAGCGAAGCCGATCCCAGGCCCGCCATCATCATGTAGAACCATCGACTTCGAATTCTTAGACTTTCTGTAAAGATCAAGACGATCAATGCAGGAACAAGGCTGAACACAAAGAACGTGACCGTCGCAAACAAAGTTAAGAGGAGGTAGCCAACGATTGGGCCGCCCCAATAGTCCCACCTTGAGTAGTAGTACAAATTTTCGACGTCAGTCAGAACCATACCGGCAAGTAAAATATTTGCTGCAACAAAGTTGCCTGCAATGAGCGCGGCAAGAATTACGAGCATCCTTCTGAACGCTGTCATGCGACGCATCAATCCGTCATCGCCATGGCGCGCAGCGCCTGGCGCTCGCGCGCGGACAGTTTTTCGGTCTCCGACTTCAACTGGCCGCAGGCGGCGAGGATGTCGCGGCCGCGCGGGGTGCGCACCGGCGAGGAATAGCCGGCGTTGAAGATGTATTCGGAGAACTTTTCGATCTGCTCCCAGTCCGAGCACTCGTAACGCGTGCCCGGCCATGGATTGAACGGGATCAGATTGATCTTGGCCGGGATGCCCTTGAGCAGCTTGACGAGCAGCTTGGCGTCGTCGAGGGAATCGTTGACGCCCTTGAGCATCACATATTCGAAGGTGATGCGCCGCGCGTTCGACGAGCCCGGATAGTCGCGGCAGGCCTGCAGCAGTTCGGCAATCGGATATTTGCGGTTCAGCGGCACCAGCTCGTTGCGCAGTTCGTCGCGCACGGCATGCAGCGAGATCGCCAGCATGACGCCGATCTCCTCGCCGGTCCGGATGATGTTCGGCACCACGCCCGAGGTCGACAGCGTGATGCGGCGGCGGGAAATGCCGATGCCTTCATTGTCCGCCGTGATCAGGAGCGCATCGCGCACCGCGTCGAAATTGTAGAGCGGCTCGCCCATGCCCATCATGACGATGTTGGTGACAAGGCGGCTGCCGGTCGGCGTCTCGCGATCGGCCCAGTCATTGAGACGATCGCGCGCCACCATGATCTGGCCGACGATTTCGCCCGCGGTGAGATTGCGCACCAGCCGCTGTGTGCCGGTGTGGCAGAACGAGCAGTTCAACGTGCAGCCGACCTGCGAGGAGACGCAGAGCGTGCCGCGATCGGTTTCGGGAATGTAGACGCACTCGACTTCATGCGCTTTCTGCAACGCATCGCCGCTCGGCAGGCGCAACAGCCATTTGCGGGTGCCATCATTGGAAATCTGCTCGGCCACGACTTCGGGACGATCGACGGTAAAATGCTGCTCGAGTTGCGCGCGCATATCCTTGGAGACGCTGGTCATCTCGGCAAAGGATTTGGCGCCGCGAAAATACATCCAGTGCCAGAGCTGCTGGGTGCGCATCTTGCGCTGGGCGGGGGCAACACCGATCGCGCCGA
The DNA here is from genome assembly GCF_056174665.1 of Bradyrhizobium sp. WYCCWR15520. Lineage (NCBI taxonomy): Bacteria > Pseudomonadati > Pseudomonadota > Alphaproteobacteria > Hyphomicrobiales > Nitrobacteraceae > Bradyrhizobium > Bradyrhizobium sp. WYCCWR15520. Next base: position 59,158 of record NZ_JBWBWM010000040.1, on the reverse strand, counting down.
GCCGGTCGGCGATCTCGGCACGTGACAGGCCGATCAGCGAGGGTTTCGCTGGCGGCACATAGGTTTCGAGCGGAACCTTCTCCAGCGGCGCCACGGAAGATGAAAGCGACATTTATTCACACGAGACGGTTGAAGTGAATGAGGCGGGCAAAGCGACCTGTCCGCCGTAGCTCACCGAGCGAAGGCGGAAGCGTGCCCACCACAAATATCAATGGTGGGCACGGCGCTGCACGCCTTTGCCCACCCTACGCACCCAAATAGGCCTTCCAGAGCCCGCAAACAACGCAAATTTAGGCAAAAAAAGCGGTCTAGCGCTTGCAATCCTGCGCCAGCCGGTCGAGCGCCTGGGATAGCCCCTTCAGCGAGAAGGTGTCGGTAGTCTCGGTGCCCTTGGCCGAAACGCCCTTGACGGTGACTTCGGCGGATTTGCGCATGGCGCTGACCATCTGCTCTTCCTCCGCGGCGTTCTTGATCCAGAGCCCGTCGCCCTGGGTGTACATCGCGTAGGCAGCGCCGCCGACCTCGAGTGAAGATTCCGAACCCGGCTTCAGCGCATAGCCCATCATGATCGAAACTTCGTTGACGACCTTTTCGGCGGGCCGCGTCGAGACGAAGGCGTAGGCGGGATCGCGCGGACGATTCGGCGGATTGGTTTTGGACGACGACGGTTTCGCCAGCGCGAAGCAAACCTTCCTGCCGTTCGGAGTCGCCGTGTAGGCGCCCCAAGTGCCGTACTGGCCGATCAGGGTCGGCTCCGCGCCGCCTGCGGCAGCGGCTGCGGCCGGTTCCTGCTTTGCAGGTTGTTTGGCCGCCGGTGCTGGCGCGGGCTTCGCCGCATCCTTAGCCGAATCCTTGGCGCCCTTCGAAGCAGTGCCCTGTGCCTGTGCGAGGGATGTCGCCCCGCCCAACACCGCAATCGCAACCAGAAATGTCAGTATTCGCAACACGGACAACTGGTTCCCTTATCATTGTGACTGGATGATGGCCCGAGGGCGCGTCGCGCCGCCGGGGATGGATAGCCGGGAAATGCTTTTTTGGGAAGGCGGTTACATTGTTGTCACCGCTGTGGCGACCCTTCGTCTCAGGTCGCCTTCAGCGAATCAGAGCACGGGCTTCGGTTTCAGCGCTTGACTTAACCCTTGGGGCGACGCTCGCGCTGTTTTTGCCACTGCGCATCGGTCCATTGCAGCAGATCCTCGGCGCCGGAACTGCGCAAATGCGAGCCGCCGTCCTGCACTACCATCTCACCATTGATGTAGCCGGCCTGATCCGAAATCCAAAAACTCGCCAGGTTTGCAAGTTCGCCATGCTCGCCGGCGCGGCCGAGCGGATTGCGTTGCGCCCAGTTTTCATCGCGGCCCTCGGGACGAAGCTGACCCGAGGCGCCCGGCGTCGGAAACGCGCCGGGCGCGATCGCAACCGTGCGCACACCCTTCGGTCCCCACTCCACCGCAAGGCTCCTGGTCATCGCGAGCACGGCAGATTTCGCCATCGCCGACGGCACCGTGAAGGCGCGGCCGGTGATGGTGGAGGTCGAGAGAATGCTCAGCACCACGCCTTGGCGTTTGCCGTCGATCCAGCGCTTGCCCGCGGCGAGCGTGCAGTACATCGCGCCGTGCAGCGTCGGCGCAAGGATCGCGTCCGCCGCGCGGAACGACAAATGTTCGGTCTGGGCAATGAAGGTCGCGGCAGCATTGTTGACCAGAACGTCGAGCGGCGCCGCGCGCCAGATCTGGTCCATCATCGCATCGACCGCGGCGCCGTCGCGGATATCGCATTGTGCAACCGTAACCCTGCCGCCGAGCTCATCGCGCATCTGCGTTGCCGTCGCCTCCAGCAATTCGAGCCGGCGGCCGCAAATGATTAGTTCCGCGCCGAGCTCGACGAAGCGGCGCCCCATCGCAGCCCCGAGGCCCGAGCCGCCGCCGGTGACCAATATCCGCTTCCCCGCCAGCAAGCCCTTTTCAAACATCGTTTGAATCCTCTTCATCCGCCCCGAGCCATGCATCCGAATCGGATTGTAGCCCGGCGTCAAATCCGGCAAGAAGCTGCAAGCCTTCCGGTCCGACAATCAGGTGCGTCCATGAAAGCCATTCTCTGCTCGCAATATTGCCAACCCGACGATCTCGTGCTGGCCGACGTGCCGGACCCGGTGGCCGAGCCGGGACAAGCCGTGATCGCGATCAAGGCGGCTGCGCTGAATTTCTTCGACATCCTGATGATCCAGGGCAAGTACCAGATCAAGCCGCCGTTCCCGTTTTCGCCGGCCGCCGAAGTTGCCGGGGTGATCGAAAGCGTCGGCGCCGGCGTCACCGATCTGAAGGTCGGCGACCGCGTGGTGGCCTCGTGCGGCCATAACGGCGCACGCGAAAAGATTGCACTTCCGGCAAGCTCGATCGTGAAGATTCCCGACAATCTGGATTTCGATCGCGCCGCCGGGATCATCATCATCTACGGCACCGCGCTGCATGCGCTGGAAGATCGCGCCAGCCCGAAGCCCGGTGAGACGCTGGCCGTGCTGGGCGCTGCCGGCGGCACCGGGCTTGCGGCTTGCGAACTCGGCAAGCTGATGGGCTTGAAGGTGATCGCCTGCGCGTCGTCGGACGAGAAGCTCGAATTTGCCAAGGCGCATGGCGCCGAGCTGACCCTGAACTACAGCAAGGAAGACCTGAAAGAGGGCTTGCGCCGGCTCACCGGGGGCAAGGGCGCCGACATCATCTTCGATCCGGTCGGCGGCACTTACGCCGAGGCCGCGTTGCGCTCGATCGCCTGGGAGGGCCGCTTCCTGGTGATCGGCTTTGCCGCGGGCGACATTCCGAAGATGCCGCTCAACCTCGCGCTACTCAAAGGTTGCGATATCAGAGGCGTGTTCTGGGGCGCGTGGACCAGGGTCAATCCGGAAAAGAACCGCGCCAACCTGGAAAAGCTGGTGAAGTGGACCGCGGAAGGCAAGATCTCCTCGCATGTCGACCGCACCTTCCCGCTGGCGCAGACCGCCGAAGCGCTCAAGGTGCTGGCCGGCCGCAAGGCGATGGGCAAGGTAATCCTGCATCCGTGAGAGGGAACCGGACCTCTATTGAATTGCCGCCAGCTGGAAAAAGTGAAAACGGCCCGCGACTTGCTCGGGCCGTTTGTTCCACGCTTTTATATCACTGATATAATTCGTCGGTAACAATGCGTGTTTCTGAACCGCGTTATGCCGCTTGTCCGCCTTAATCATACCAAAAAATTTCCTAATTCCCCCCGGTGATTGTCGTTTTTTGAACCCAATCCGTGTGCGAGTTTAGCCGCCGGATGATGGGGCTCCTGTACGTCAACAAGAGCAAGAAGCAAGTGCAGGGGACGCCCGTTAGTTGCGTTCGGTAGTGGGGAGCATCACCATGGCGGAGAATACCAGGCCTGTTCAGGCGAGAGATCCGTTCGACAGGTTTGACGAAGCCATCAGCGATCCCAGGCTGTATGAGGCCGATCAACCTCGATACGAACAGCTCCGCTACGAACCCCGATACGACGAGCCTCAATACGAGCAGTCGCAATACGACCAGCCGCAATATGCGCAGCCTTTTGCGCCGGCGTTTGATCGGACAGATGTACTGCCGGAAGATCTGCCGCCACACGAGGCAGTGCCGCTTTTCCTCTCCAACTACGAGGAGGAGTCGCATCAGCAGCTTTCCGAATATTCGTTCGGCAGCGGAAGGTTCGGCAGCGGCGGGCTGAAGAAGGCCCGCGCCGGGCGCATCGTGACCGGCGTCGCAGTGGTGTCGGCGATCGCGGCGGTTCTGGCGCTGTTCTCCATCGACTCGACGCGTGCCGTTATCTTCAACGCCTCGCTCGGTGGCGGCGGTGGTGGCAGTGCGCCGCCGCCCGCCCAGCTCGCCGCAGCGGTACCGGAGCCGGCACCGCAGCCGCAGCGTGTTGCCGCGCCGCCGCTGGCCGCAGAACCAGCCGGCGCGGAGATGGCAGCCGCTCGCCGCACGCCTGCCAACGCAATGGCATCGGCCTCGCCGACGCGCGACGAAATTGCCGCCGCCTATCAGAGCGCGCTCAAGGGCAAGGTCGCGGTGCCCGAGCCGGTGGCGCGCGAAGCCTCCCGCGAAGTGGTTGCTGCGATCAATCCGGTGACGCCGGCTGTTGCTGCGGTCGCGCCGGCGGTTCGTGAGCCGGCCCCCGTCACGCAGGCGGCGCCTCCGGCACGACGCATCGATCCAGACGAACTCGCGGCGCTACTGAAGCGGGCGAAGGGCCTGCTTTCGATCGGCGATATTACTTCCGCCCGACTATTGCTTGAGCGCGCGGCGGACGCGCAGGAGCCCGAGGCGGCATTGATGCTGGCCGGAACGTATGATCCGCAAGTGCTGGGCAGCCAGGATTTGCGGAGCGTCACGCCCGATCCGGCAGCGGCCCGGCTCTGGTACCAGAAGGCCGCCCAGCTCGGGTCGGCAGATGCGAAGCGGCGGCTCGGCCAGTTGCAGTAGGCAATTACTCAAGAAAATTACTCACGACCAGCGCATAGAGGAACCCATGCGACACTTACTGGGAATGGCATTGCTTGCCATGACGGTGGCATGCAGCAATACGGCGGCCAAGGCCGCTGACACGGAGTACGACCCGGCCAAGGTAAGCGAAAGTCTGAAGGCCATATTCCAGTTCGGTTCGGTGGCCACCAAGCAGGCCCTGAACGCCAATACAGTTACACTGATCTCGGGAACGATCGGCGGCACCTATGTGCAATTCGGCGCCGATCTCGCTTCCGTGCTCGACGATGGAAACAAGTTGCGCGTACTCCCCATCGTCGGGCGCGGTTCTGTGCAGAGCGTGGCCGACATTCTGTTCCTGCAGGGTGTCGACCTCGGCATCGTGCGCGCCGACACGCTCGACTATCTCGAGAAGAAGGGCTTTGCGAAGGACATCAAGAAGCAGTTCACCTATGTGACCAAGCTCTACAATGAAGAGATGTACGTCCTCGCGTCGAAGTCGATAACGAGCATCAGCCAGCTCAACGGCAAGAAGGTCAGCGTCGATCTTCCCAACGGCGGCACCTTCGTGACCGCGGCGGTCGTGTTCGAGCGGCTCGGCATCAAGCCGAACTTCCTCTACCTCGAGCAGCGCATCGCGATGGAGAAGATGCGGGCGGGCGAGATCGACGCGGTAATTGCCGTCGGCGGCAAGCCGTACAAGTCCGTCAGCAACTTCAACGACAACCGCTTCCACCTCGTACCGGTCGACTATACGCGGCCGCTGCAAACCGACTATCTGCCCGCGGTGCTGACTTCGAAGGATTATCCCAACCTGATCGCGGAAGGGGCGAAGGTCGATACCATTGCCGTGCCTGCGGTGCTCGCGGCCTACAATTGGGCGCCCAACACCGAGCGTTACCGCAAGCTGGCCCAGTTCGTGGACGCCTTCTTCACCAAGTTCCCGACGTTCCAGAACCCGCCATTCCATCCGAAGTGGAAGGAAGTGTCGCTGGCGGCGCCGTTGCCGGATTGGCAGCGCCTTCCGGTTGCCGAGCAATGGCTCAAGACCCGCAATATCGAGGCCGTGTCGCGCGCCAGGTTCGATGAATTCCTGAAACAGAGCCCGACCACCGCAGCAGGCGTAAAGTCGGACGCGGACAAGGAAGCCCTGTTCAGGCAGTTCCAGGCCTGGGAAGCCGAGCGAAGCGCGCGAGCGCAGGCCCCCTCACCGGCACAGCGCTAGCTACGGCTAGCCAACTGCCGCCTATTCCGTCACATCGGCGGTGTCGATCCCGCGCTTGAGCGCCGCGCGGGCGGCATCGCGGTGCTCCTGTGTGATGTGGCTCGCGACCATGCGGATGGCGGTGGCGAGAATGGCGGCATCGTCGGTAAAGCCCAGTAATGGCAGCACGTCCGGCATGAAATCGAACGGCACAATGAAATAGGCGACGGCGCCGAGCAGCGCCGCCTGCACATGACGCGGCGTCTCTTTATCGAACGCACAGTAATAGGCCGCGAGCAGGTCTTCGGCGAAGGGAAGCTGCGCCACCACCTGCTTGAACTTGATCCAGAAGCGCCGGCGCACGCTCTCCTGATCCCGCGCCAGCCGGTCGGCGGGTTCGAAACCCATGCTGTGATCGGACGATGCCATCGCGGCGCTCCCCTCAAGGGTCCGGCGCGGCAGATCGCCGCCGCTACCGAACATAACGAAGAATTGGGGATGTCCGCGCCGCCCCGCAAGATCGCGGGCCGTCCAGCTCAGGTGACGCCCAATTGCCGCGCGATCGCGTTCATGGCCTTCGCCAGATCGATGTCGAGCCGGGTCACGCCGCCGGCGTCATGGGTCGCGAGCACGACTTCCACCGTCTTGTAGACGTTCTTCCATTCCGGATGATGGTCGTTCTTCTCGGCCACCAGGGCCGCGCGGGACATGAATCCGAAAGCTTCGTTGAAGTCCCTGAAGGTGAAGGTCCGCTGGATCGCCTCGCGTCCTGATGTCTCGGACCAGCCGGAGAGTTCCGCCAGGGCTGATTTGCGCGCCTCCGCCGACAGTCGTTCCGCCATGATCGCCTCCCGTTTCAGATAGCCTCCACCCTAACACCGAAGGCCACATCGGGGATCCCCTGCCCCGAAATGGACCAATGCCGGCTTGGGGACGGCCGATAACCATGACGCAGATGTAACAATGGTTAGGCGCGGAAGTTTGCTAGGATGTCTGAGTAACCGTGCCGACGGCATAAAATTGTACCTCGAACGATTACCCAGGGATTGATGACCGACAGCCCCCATTCCGAGGCAATGCCGGCCCCGCCCTCGCCCCGCTCCGCGAAACGACGGCTGACATTCGTCACGCTGGCCGGCGTACTGGCCATCGTCGGCGCGCTGGCGGCCGGCTACTACTTTGCCATGCGGCCGGTGACGCTTCGGATCGCCGTCGGTCCTGCCGCCAGCGACGACCTCAAGGTGGTTCAGAACCTGGCGCAGGCCTTCAACAACCAGCGCAACACGCTGGTCCGGCTGCGCCCGGTACAGACCGACGGCGCGCTTGCCAGCGCCAACCTGCTCGGAGAGGGCAAAGCGGATCTCGCGATCATCAGGGGCGATCTCGAAATACCGAAGAACGCGCAGGCGGTGGCGACGCTGCGCAAGAACGTCGTGGTGCTGTGGGTCGCGTCGGCCGGCAAGAGCAAGGGCAAGAAGGCTGCAGCCGGCATCACCAAAATCGGCCAGCTCGCCGGACGCCGCATCGCCGTCGTCGGCCGCACCCAGGCCAATGTCAATCTGCTCAAGGTGATCCTGCGGCAATACGGCGTGGATCCGGCCAACGTCGAGATCGTCCAGTTCCCCGCCAACGAGGCAGCGGAGGCCATTCGTAACCAGAAGGCCGATGCCTATCTCGCCGCCGGCCCGGTCAACAGCAAGATCACGGCGGACGCGATCGCCGCATCGGTGCGCGACGGCGGTACGCCGAAATTCCTCGCGATCGATTCCGCCGAGGCGATTGCGCAGAACTTTCCCGCCTACGAGGCCGCCGACATCCCGGCCGGAGCTTTTGGCAGCGCGCCGGGCCGGCCCGAGGAAGAGGTCAAGACCATCAGTTTTGCGCATCACATCGTGGCGCGCCGAGGCATTTCGGAATCGACCATCGCGATCTTTACGCGGCAGTTGTTTGCGATCCGCCAGAACCTGAAGAACGAATTCCCGCTCGCCGCCAAGATCGAGACGCCCGACACCGACAAGGACGCCACGATCCCCGTGCATCCCGGCGCCGCCGCGTTTGTCGACGGCGAGGAAAAAACCTTCCTCGACCGCTACAGCGACTACATCTGGTGGAGCCTGATGGCGCTGTCGGCGATGGGCTCCGCCGGCGCCTGGTTCGCCGGATATCTCAAGAAGGACGAGCGCAACGTCAACACGCCGCAGCGCGACCGGCTGCTCGACATGCTCACCGCCGCCCGCCAATGCGATTCGATGGAGGAGCTCGACCAGATGCAGGCGGAAGCGGACGCCATTCTGCGCGATACGCTGCAATGCTATGAGCACGGCACGATCGAGGAAGGTACCTTGACCGCGTTCAACATCGCGATCGAGCAGTTCCACAACGCGGTGGCCGACCGCAAGACGCTGTTGATGAGCATGCCGCAAAACCTGCAGCGGGCGAGCGCGCAATTCCGCGCGGCCAGCAGCGCCTGATCTGCCAATCCGGTAATCGAGCCGTCATCAATTCCTTCTAGCCCTGTCGGCACTTTCCGCGCATTCTGGCCGCGGAATAGCGGGGGCTTGTATGACGTTCAGGATTTCAAGCAGAATTTCCCGTCGACGCTTCCTCGCCACGACGGGCGTAGGCGCTGTCGCACTTGCGATGCCTTATCTCAGCCGCGCCGCCGACCGGCCGGTCGTAACCTCCGGTGTGCAGTCCGGCGATGTCGGCAGCGACGGCGGCGTAGTATGGGCGCGCGCCGACCGTCCCTCGCAAATGCTGGTCGAGGTCGCCACCTCGGATTCCTTTACCAATGCGCGGACGCTGCCGCCGATCGCAGCACTGCCCGAAAGCGACTTCACCGCAAAGATGCTGCTGGAGAATCTGCCTGCCGGGCAGGAGGTTTTCTACCGTGTCCGGTTTCGCGATCTCGCGCATATCGGCGTCGAAAGCGAGCCGGTAGTCGGGCGCTTCCGCACCGCGCCGGCCGATCGTCGCGACGTCAGTTTCGTCTGGGGCGGCGACGTCGCCGGGCAGGGCTGGGGCATCAACCCGGATGACGGCGGCATGTTCACCTTCGCCACCATGCGCAAGCACCGCCCGGATTTCCTGCTGCACTCCGGCGACACCATCTATGCCGACGGACCGCTCAAGAGCGAGGTGACGCTTGCCGACGGCAAGGTCTGGAAGAACGTGACGACGCCCGAGAAGTCGAAAGTCGCCGAAACGCTCGACGAATTCCGCGCCGCGCACAGGTACAATTTCATGGATGAGCATCTGCGCGCGTTCAACGCCGAGGTGCCCGTGTTCGTGCAGTGGGACGATCACGAAGTGGTCAACAACTGGTCGTCCTCCAAGGAACTGCCTGCCGCCTACAAGGAGCGCAACATCGCGCTGCTCGCCGCCCGCGCAGCGCGCGCCTTCCACGAAATGTATCCGATCCGCGAAAGCATCACGGAGCCGGGACGGGTCTACCGCACGCTCAATTACGGACCGCATCTCGACGTCTTCATGCTGGATGAGCGGAGCTATCGCGGTCCGAATGGTCCGAACCAGGAGACCGATTACGGTCCCGAAAGCTATTTCCTCGGGCCCGAGCAGCTCGCCTGGCTGAAACGGGGACTGTTGAATTCGCGCGCCACCTGGAAGGTGATCGCATCCGACATGCCGCTCAGCATCATCGTCTATGACGATGCGGCCAACAAGAAAGGCTCGGAGGCCGTTGCGCAAGGCGACGGCCCGCCCCGCGGCCGTGAGCTGGAGATTGCCGACCTCCTGCGGTTCATCAAGACGTCGGGCGTGGCCAACACCGCGTGGCTGACCGCGGACGTGCACTACGCCGCCGCGCACTACTACAATCCCGACAAGGCGCAGTTTCAAGAGTTCGACCCGTTCTGGGAATTCGTCGCCGGCCCCCTGCACGCCGGCACGTTCGGCCCGAACGACCTCGACAATACCTTCGGCCCCGAAGTGAAGTTCATCAAGGCACCGGGGCCCGGCAATCAAAACCTGCCGCCGTCCGCCGGCATGCAGTTCTTCGGCCATGTCAGGATCGACGGCCGCAGCGGGCAGATGACGGTGACGCTGCGCGACCGCGCCGATGTTGTGCTGTGGTCGACGACGCTCGATCCCAAGCCGGTCTAGCGGCCGCGATCCGTCAAGACTTCGCGCCGCGGTACCTCAGCATCGTCTGCAGCGCATCCGTCGAGCAGGGCTTGGGCAGCCGCGGCTTGGTCGCGAATGCTTCCGGCAGCCCAGCGTCGGCGCCATAGCCGGTGACGAAGGCAAACGGAATTTTCAGTGCTTCGAGCCGTTCGGCCACCGCAAAGCTCTTCTCGCGGATCAGGCTGACATCGAGCAGCGCAAAATCCGGTGGCCGATGCGCGATCAGTTCAAGCGCCTTGGCCACGTTCGCGGCGATCCGCACCGTCTTCACGCCGAACCCCAGAATCGTGTCTTCGAAATCGAGCGCGATGATCGGATCATCTTCGACGACCAGCACGTCGCCGGGCATGCCGTTATGGGGGGCGCGGTCCATGTTCTCGTCAGTTCAGGGTTCAATCGGGGGGGACCGGGCCGAAGCCCCGGGCTGGCGACTGACGCCTGCAAAGCGCGTCTGCCGGTTCCGGAACTGAAACCACCACATGTCCGTTCTAGCGTCTGTCCACTTGTGCACACATGGACGGTGCCAAACCGATTATTGTCCTGTGGAGAAACGAGGAATTTTCATGCTTACGCGACGAACCGGGACGGCCGGTGAGCGGCCGTTCAACAACCTGCTGCGCCGTTTGAACGACGCCGATTTTGCGTTGATCGAACCGCATCTCGTCGCGGCCGACGCCAATCCGAACGACCTGCTCTACAGTCCCGGCGACAATGTCGAGACAGTGCATTTCCCGTGCGGCCCCAGCCTCGTCTCCTACATGGTTGCCAGCGAGGATGGCCGCGACGTCGAAACCATCCTGATCGGCCGCGAGGGCGCGGTCGGCGGCATCGTCAGCCAGGGCCATCTGCCGGCCTATACCCGCATCACGGTCAAGTTCGCCGGACCGTTCGTGCGGCTTCCGGTTGGAAAGCTCGATGCGGCAAAAACGAAATCGCGCACGCTGAGCAATATCTTCGCGCGCTATGCGGATTGCATGCTGGCGCAAATCTTCCAGTCCACCGCCTGCAATGCGATTCATTCGATCGAGCAGCGCACGGCGAAATGGATCATTTCGGCGATGGAACGCACCGATGGCGAGGACGCCGTGCCGCTGACGCACGAGCAACTGGCGACCTTGCTTGGCGTCGGCCGCTCTTACACCAGCCGGGTGATCCAGACCTTCAAGGCGGAAGGCACGCTGGAGACCCGGCGCGGTTCGATCGTCATCCGCAACCCGGATGCGTTGCGGAACCGGTCCTGCCGCTGCAATGAGGCCGTGAAAGGCCATTTTGACGAGGTTTTGCGGGGGGTCTACCCCGACCCCAGGCAGGACATTTAGGGCCCGTGCCCGGCCAAAATCGGCTAACCAATTGCCAAACAAACCATTGTTTTTTGGCGTTTTCTGAATATATTGCGCCGCAACGCGTAAGGTGTGCCCGGTCCTTTTGGCCGGGCTTCCTTTTTGGGGCCGGGTTTGAGGCCAGGGCCCCGTTCGCATCCCAGGTTTCGAGCGCGATCCGGAAAAGTGGGTCCCGGTTTTCCGGTGAGATCGCGCTTCCACCATTTGCACGACCAGAAGAAGAGCCATGAACCTTCGTAACGTCGCCATCATCGCCCACGTCGACCACGGCAAGACCACCCTCGTCGACCGCCTGCTGCAGCAATCCGGCACCTATCGCGAGAACCAGAAGGTGACCGAGCGCGCGATGGACTCCAACGATCTGGAGCGCGAGCGCGGCATCACCATTCTGGCCAAGGCGGCTTCCGTGCAGTGGAAGGACACCCGCATCAACATCGTCGACACCCCCGGCCACGCCGATTTCGGCGGCGAGGTCGAGCGCATCCTGAACATGGTCGATGGCGCGCTGGTGCTGGTGGACGCCGCCGAAGGCCCGCTGCCGCAGACCAAGTTCGTGGTCTCCAAGGCGCTCAAGGTCGGGCTGAAGCCGATCGTCGTCATCAACAAGGTCGACCGCCCCGACGCGCGCCCGACCGAAGTCATCAACGAAGTGTTCGACCTGTTCGCCGCGCTCGACGCCAGCGAGGAGCAGCTCGATTTCCCGATTCTCTACGGGTCGGCCAAGCAGGGCTGGATGGCCGACAGCCCGGACGGCTCCCACGATGCCGGCATGCAGCCGCTGTTCGACCTGATCGTGCGCCACGTCGCGCCGCCGAGCGTCGAAGAAGGTCCGTTCCGGATGATCGGCACCATTCTCGAAGCCAACCCCTATCTCGGCCGCATCATCACCGGCCGCATCACCTCGGGCGCGATCAAGCCGAACCAGCAGGTGAAGGTGCTGGGCGCCGACGGCAAGACCATCGAGCAGGGACGTATCACCAAGATTCTCGCCTTCCGCGGCATCGAGCGTACCCCGCTGGATGAAGCCGAAGCCGGCGACATCGTCGCCATCGCCGGCCTCACCAAGGGCACCGTCGCCGACACCTTCTGCGATCCCACGGTCGAAACCCCGCTGGTGGCGCAGCCGATCGATCCGCCGACCGTGTCGATGTCGTTCATCGTCAACAACTCGCCGCTCGCCGGCACCGAGGGCGACAAGGTGACGAGCCGCATGATCCGCGACCGCCTGCTGCGCGAGGCCGAAGGCAATGTCGCGCTCCGCGTGGTGGAAGCCGCCGACAAGGATTCCATGGAAGTGTCGGGCCGCGGCGAATTGCAGCTCGCAATCCTGATCGAGACGATGCGCCGCGAGGGCTTTGAGCTGTCGGTGTCGCGGCCGCGCGTCGTGCTGCAGAAGGACGAAGCCACCGGCCAGTGGCAGGAGCCGATCGAGGAAGTCGTGATCGACGTCGACGAGGAGCATTCCGGCGTCGTCGTGCAGAAGATGAGCGAGCGCAAGGCCGAGATGATCGAGATGCGCCCCTCCGGCGGCAACCGCCTGCGGCTGGTGTTCTACGCGCCGACCCGCGGCCTGATCGGCTATCAGGGCGAATTGCTCACGGACACCCGCGGCACCGCGATCATGAACCGCCTGTTCCACGGCTACGCCAACTACAAGGGCGACATCCAGGGCCGCCGCAACGGCGTCCTGATCTCCAACGACCAGGGCGAAGCGGTAGCCTACGCCATGTTCAAGCTGGAAGACCGCGGCCCGATGATGATCGAGCCGGGCTGGAAGGTCTACAAGGGCATGATCGTCGGCGAGCACACCCGCGACAACGATCTCGAGATCAACGTGCTCAAGGGCAAGCAGCTCACCAACATCCGCACCACCTCGAAGGACGAAGCGGTGCGCCTGACGCCGCCGATCCGGATGACCTTGGAAAAGGCGCTGGCCTATATCGAGGACGACGAGCTGGTCGAAGTGACCCCGAAGTCGATCCGCCTGCGCAAGAAGTTCTTGGACGCCAACGACCGCAAGCGCGCGGAAAAGGCCAAGGAAGCGGTGGCGTAACGCTGTCCGCCGAACAAACCGTCATGGCCGGGCTTGTCCCGGCCATCTACGTCTTCGATACTGCTACACAAGAACGTGGATGCCCGGGACATCTAGCGCGAAGACGCGCTACACGCTTTAGCCCGGGCACAACGATGAAGCAGACGGCGTAATGTCCCTCCCCTCCTCAGTCGATGTCGCCATCATCGGCGCCGGCGCCGCCGGGCTCGGCGCCGCGAATGCGCTGAAAAGTTCCGGCCTCTCCGTCCTCGTGCTGGAAGCGCGCGACCGCGTCGGCGGCCGCGCCCACACCATCATGGCCTCGCCCGACGTCACCTTCGACGTCGGCTGCGGCTGGCTGCATTCGGCGGATGAGAACTCTTTCGTCAACATCGCCGAACAGCTCGGCTTCGAAATCAACAGATCACTGCCGCCCTGGCGCGAGCGCGCCCATGGCAAGGCGTTTCCGCAGGAAGACCGCAACGATTTCATGCGCGCGCTGAACGCGTTCTATGACCGCGCAGAGCAAGCGGCTGCGGAAGCAGAGAAGACCGGCCGCGACGCCGTCGCCAGCCTTTATCTGGAACCCGGCAATCGCTGGAATCCGATGATCGACGCGATCTCGACCTATGTGAACGGCTGCGAGCTCGATCAGGTTTCCATTCTCGACATGGACGCCTATGAGGATACCGATATCAACTGGCGTGTCCGCCGCGGCTACGGCGCTCTCGTTGCTGCCTATGGCGCAACATGTCAGCTCGCGCTCAATTGCGTGGTGACGCTGATCGATCACTCGGGAAAGCGTGTCCGCATCGAGACTTCGCAGGGCACGCTGATTGCGGACAAGGTGATCGTCACCGTCCCAACCAATCTGATCGCCGACGAGGCGATCCGCTTTCATCCGCCTTTGCCCGCCAAGGTCGATGCCGCGCGCGGCCTGCCGCTCGGTCTCGCCGACAAGGTGACGCTGGCGCTGGATGAGCCGGAGGCGCTGCCGATAGAGGGCAATCTGCGCGGCGCCACCATGCGCACTGCGATGGGCACCTATCACATCCGCCCGTTCGGCCAGCCCTGCATCGAAGGCTTTTTCGGCGGCCGTTACGCGCAATCGCTGGAAGATGCCGGCGATGGCGCGATTGCGGCAGCAAGCATCGACGAGATCGTCTCGTTCCTCGGCAACGATTTCCGCCGCAAGCTGAAGCCGCTCGCGGAATCGCGCTGGGCCCACGATCCCTTCGCCCGCGGCTCCTATTCGCACGCGCTGCCGGGACATGCCGGCGACCGCGCGGTGCTGGCGGCGCCGGTCGATGGCCGGCTGTTCTTTGCGGGTGAGGCAACCTCGCCGGAGTTTTTTACGACTGCACATGGGGCACGGGACAGCGGCGAGAGGGCGGCGCAAGAAGTGTTGGCTACGCAGATCAAGCGTTGATGGCCCAGCACCGTCATTGCGAGGAGCGAAGCGACGAAGCAATCCATTTCCGAGCTTGCTGTGACATGGATTGCTTCGCTGCGCTCGCAATGACGGTTAGGCGACTTACTCCATCACCCTCGCCCGCGTATCCGCGTCAGGCACGAAGCACTCCTCATACTTCCCGAAAATCCGATAGCGATTCTTCGCGACCAGACTGTACACCGCATCACGCAACGGTTTCGGCACCGTAAACAGCACGTGCGTCCATCGCCATCCGGGCAGCGCGCCGAGCACCGTTAGCGCCGCATCCGATTTGAAATACGCGACTCCTCCATGCACCACCGCGTTGGTGTCTGGATCACTGGGGTCAATTCCAAACGCCTGCGCCAGCCTTGTGCCATACGCCGACTGGATCGCCGTAAAGCGAAACCTGCGCTCGACGTCCCGTGTCGCGACGAAGCGGACCCAGCGCGAGCAGAAGACGCAGACGCCGTCGTAGAGAATCACGTCATCGTCAGGCCATTTCGTCATCGGTTATCCAGCGTCACCAGCGCCACCAGCATCAGCACGATCGCAGGCCCGGTCTTTACCAGCGCGCCGAGCGGCTCGATCCAGAGGTCCGGCGTCAGGATTGCGGCGCCGATCATATAGCCGAGCGATGCAATTATACCCGCAATCAGACCAAACGCCGCGGTGCGGCGGAATGCGATCAGAACGCCGATGCTCATGTCCATCAGGCTGGTCCCGACGGTGATGGGGTCGACAAGCCATGGCGGAAAGCCGTGGCTGCGCAGGATTCCGGCGGCCGCTTCGTAGGAAATCACCAGCGCAATGAAGCCCGAGACGACCCAGAACAGCACGAGGCTTGCGATCATCAACGCCTTGATCGGGAACAGCCGGGCAAACCACTTGTCCTGAATGGTCGCCACGCGCCTGCCCGCCATCTGCGCGATCGTCTTCGGTATGATGCCGGTGGCGGTGATCCAGTCCGCGGGGCTGCCGCTGACGCCGCGGCGCAGCTCCGCGATCGCCGTGGTGCGCATCGGCGGCACCCAGCCGAGCAGGCTCGAGAGATCGCCGAGCCTGGCGCCGAGGTCGAGCAGGAACGCCGGCATCGCCATGCGCCGCCATCTGATGGTGCCGAACACCTGGCGGAATTGATCGATCACGTCGCCGAGCGTGACCGGATGCTCCTGCATCAGGTCCCATGTCACGGCGTTCGCCTCGCCGGGATCGCGCTCGGCCAGCCAGGCAACCGTCGCAGCGATGTCCTCCATGGCGACCGGCTGAAACGGCGTGAGCCGTTCGGCGGGCGGAAGATCGATCGGGAGCGCCGCGAGCGAGCGCAACATGGCACTGCCGCCATAGGCCGCCAGCGCCACCACGAAGCCCGGCCGCAGGATCGCGTACGGGATGCCGGATTCGGCGATCAACCGTTCGCCCTCGCGCTTGGTGGTGCTGAAGGCGGTGGGATCGGTGCTGGCGGTGCCGGGAATCGAGATATGCACCAAGCGGATCGCGTGGCGGCATTCGCGGATCGCCTGCAGCAGCCGTGCCACGAATTCGCGATGCACCGCGGCCGTGTCGCTGCCGGGGCCGTCCTGCAGCACGCCGAGGCAATTGACGACGACACCGATGTCATGGTTGCGCAGCACCCGCGTCAGCGCGGCGGCATCCATCGACATGATCGGCAGTTCGAGATCGAGTGCGTCGTTCTTTTGCGAAGCGGACAGTTTGCGGGCGACGCCGACGACGCGAAATCCCCGCCCACGCAGATCGTCGGTGACGAAGCGGCCGATCAGGCCGGAGGCGCCGAGCACCAGGATTTTTCGGATGTCGGCGTTCATGCTTGTCTAGAGCGGTTTGGCGATCATCAGCCACAGAATAGCCATGACAGAGCCAAATCCGGGAATCTCGAACCAAAACCAGCGGTGGAAAAGTGCGAAATAGCGCGGCGGCAACTCCAGGTTTTGCTCCGCCGCCTTGCGCGCGAGATCGCGCATTTCGGTCTGCATGAAGACAGCGTCGCGGCTTGTTCGCCGCAGTCGGCGACCGCGCCTTCAAGGCGCGATCGAGTTCGCCTGCGGCGAGCTTGACGCCGCCCTCGCTCTCCACAAGCCAGTGGCCCTCGCTGCCGTGGGCCGCCAGCACGTGAAAGTCGGCCTTGCCGCCGGCGCCACGAAACGCATCGGCCAGTTGGCGCGACAGCGCAGGCGAGAAATAGCTGTCATTGGCGGCCACCAGCCAGGTCACTTTCACGCGCGCAGCCCTGCCGAACTCGCCCGCCGCCGCGGTCAGCGTATGCGGCGCGCAGACCCGGTTGGGAAGATCACTGGCATGCCCGCCGCGCCCCGGCGCGAACGCGATAATGGCGGCAATGTTCTTCGGATCTTCGCGCGTGAGCGCCAGCGCGCCCCAGGCGCCGGCCGAATGGCCGATCACGACCATGCCCTCGGGGCGGATGAAGGCTTGCCTGCGCATGAACTCCGCCGCAGCGCTGATCGCCTCCGCGGTGGCGCGGCCGGAGCGCGCATAATCGGCCTCGTCGCAGCCGCCCTGATCCTCGAGATATTTTCCGGCCGTCGCGCCATGCCCTGGACGTTCGGGGACCAGCACCGCAAAGCCACGCGCTACCAGCCATGCGGCGAGCGCACGGTATTCTGGTTGCGGCATTTGCGCCCGCCGCAACACGTTCTGGGTGGAGGCGTGCGCGATCACGGCCAGCGGAAACGGCCCCTCGCCTGATGGCCTGAACAGCACGGCATGTGCAGCCGCGACAGGATCGGGAGCAGGCACCAGCCATTGCTGCCGGCGATACGGCTCGCCTTGGGTGCCTTGTGCGCCAAGGCCGGGCTGCGCGGATGCGGCTTTCACACCGAGCGCGGCAACAAAAACCAGCGCAAAAAGCAGGTTTAGCGGATGCATGAACTGGCCTGATGCAGCCGAGGGAGGGCGTATTGCGACGTCACCAACAGAATACCGCCGCCGAATCAAATCCAGCGCATTTTTCCGTGAACGGAAGTCGCGGAGGCGCCTGGCTGGATAATTCTGACAACCGTTTCGCCTGCGTTGCGTCAGGGAATACCGGTTGGGACAGCACCCTTGTCCTCTTTCGATACATACGAACATCAAAACTGATGCACAAAATCCACAGGTTAACCCATAATTAACGATGGACCTTGAAGCCGGCCCGCTGACTTGCTTTGATTAGCTCATGAGCACAACCCTGATCGAGGTTCGACCGGCCAAGGCTGCGGACGCAGCCGCGGTGGCGGCTACCCATGATGAAGCCTGGCGGTCCGCCTATCAGGGCATCATTCCGGGCGCCGAGCTCGAAAAACTCATTAACCGCCGCGGCCCGCAATGGTGGGACAGCGCGATCCGCAAGGGCAGCCGCGTCAGCGTGCTGGTGTTCGGCGACAAGGTCGCGGGCTACGCCAATTACGGCCGCAACCGCGCCCGCAGCCTGCATTTCGAAGGCGAGATTTACGAGCTCTATCTGCGGCCGGAATTCCAGGGCCTCGGCTTCGGCCGCCGACTGTTCACCGCCGCCCGGCGTGATCTGATGCAGAGCGGGCTGAAGAGCATGGTGATCTGGGCGCTGTCGGACAACGATCCGGCGACGGAATTTTACCGCGCGCTCGGCGGCCGCATGGTGGCCCGCTCCTCGGAGAAATTCGGGCCCAAATCGCTCGATAAAGTCGCCTTCGCCTGGACCAACTGAAGCTATTTCAGGCTTTTCCCTGCTCCGCTGCGGGTCTAAAGGGACCCTGACGCGCGCCTGATTCCAGGCGCCATTTTTAACGCCAAGCGGAGTTCCTAATGCGCATTGACGCCATCCCGATCGGAGTAAATCCGCCACACGACGTCAACGTCATCATCGAGGTGCCGGTTGGCGGCGAGCCGATCAAGTATGAAATGGACAAGGAAGCCGGCACGCTGGTGGTCGATCGCTTCCTCTATACGGCGATGCGCTATCCCGGCAATTACGGCTTCATCCCGCATACGCTGTCGGGCGACGGCGACCCCTGCGACGTGCTGGTTGCCAATACCCGCGCGATCGCGCCGGGCGCGGTGATGAGCGTGCGGCCGGTTGGCGTGTTGCTGATGGAGGACGAGGCCGGCGGCGACGAGAAGATCATCGCGGTGCCGTCGTCGAAACTGACCCAGCGCTACGACAAGGTTCGCAACTACAGCGACCTCCCCGACATCACGCTGCAGCAGATCCAGCATTTCTTCGAGCACTACAAGGATCTCGAAAAGGGCAAGTGGGTGAAGGTGCTGCGCTGGTGCGGCGCCGACGACGCCCACCGGCTGATCCTGGAAGGCATCGAGCGCGCGAAGAAGAAGTAGGGCGGCGCTCGCAGGTTACCGTCATTGCCTGCGACAAACGCGGAGCGTTTGCGCAAGGGAGCGCTAGCGACGAAGCAATCCATTTGACCGCTTGCCGCGCTATGGATTGCTTCGCTTTGCTCGCAATGACGAGGAAACAACACCATGCGCCGGTCGCTTCGTATCATCCGCAACATGCTGCTGCTCGCGATCGCGGCAGTCTTGATTCTCGCCGGCGTCCTCGCATTCAACACCCTCACCCACGGCTCGCGCCAGCTTCAGGTAACAGCCGTGCCGCGCGCCGAAGTCGATGCACAGGCAGCGGCCGAGCGCTTGGCCGAAGCGATCCGCTTCCGCACCATTTCGAGCTACGAAAAGCCCGACCAGCACGCCGACGCGCTGCGCGGCATGCACGCGCATATCGAAAAGAGCTTTCCGGCCTTCCATGCCGCGGCGAAGCGCGAAATCGTCGGCAATTACAGCCTGCTCTACACGTGGGAGGGCTCGGACCCGAAGGCGCAGCCGGTCGCATTCCTCGCCCATCAGGATGTCGTGCCGGTGGCGCCGGGCACCGAGAAGGACTGGCAACAGCCGCCCTTTGACGGCGTCATCGCTGATGGATTCATCTGGGGCCGCGGCTCCTGGGACGACAAGGGCAACCTCTATTCCATGCTGGAAGCGGCCGAAGCCATGGCCAAGGCCGGCTTCCGCCCCAAGCGAACAATCTATTTCGCCTTCGGCCATGACGAAGAGACCGCGGGCACCGCCGGCGCCAAATCGATCGCAGCGCTACTTGCCTCGCGCGGCGTCCGCCTCGACTTCGTGATCGACGAGGGCCTCTTGATCACCGAAGGCATCATGAAGGGGCTCGACAAGCCGGCGGCGCTGATCGGTGTTGCGGAAAAAGGCTATGTCACGCTGGTGCTGAACGCGCATGCGACACCCGGCCACTCGTCGATGCCGCCGCGCGACACCGCGATCGGCATGATGAGCGCGGCGTTGGCGCGGCTCGAAGACCACCGCCTGCCGATGCAGATCCGCGGCACGGTCGCGGAAATGTTCGACACGCTGGCGCCCGAGATGTCCGGCTTCAACCGCGTGGTGCTGTCGAACCTCTGGCTGTTCAGGCCGCTGCTGCTGCGCGAATTCGAAAAGAGCGGGCCCACCGAGGCGACGGTGCGCACCACCACCGCGCTGACGATCTTCCACGCTGGCGACAAGGACAACGTGCTGCCCGGCCATGCCGAGGCCACCGTCAACTTCCGCCTGATCCCCGGCGACACGCAAGGGAGCGTGACCGAGCATGTCCGCAGCACGATCGCCAATAACCGGATTTCCATCAAGCCGTTTCCCGGCAACACCGACCCGCCGCCGGTGACGCCGACCGCAAGCCCGTCGTTCCAGATGCTCAACCGCACCATCCGCGAAATCTATCCGGACGTGATCGTCGCGCCCGGCCTGATGGTCGCCGCCACCGACTCGCGCCACTACGCAGGAATTACCGACAAGATTTTCCGCTTCTCGCCGGTGCGCGCAAACTCGGACGATTTGAAGCGCTTTCACGGCACGAATGAGCGCCTTCCCGTCGAAGGCTATGCGGACATGATCCGGTTTTATCGGCGGTTGATCGAGAACAGTGCGGGGTGAGGTGCTAGTGCTCCCTCTCCCCGCCCTTCGCGGGGAGAGGGTTGGGGTGAGGGGTCTATCCGCGATTCCGAACGACGAGGCGAGTCCGTGGAGAAAGCCCCTCACCCCGACCCTCTCCCCGCCCTTCGCGGGGAGAGGGAGAGTCTCACACCCCAGGCTTCGTCAGCCCTTTAATCGCGCACCCCGCGCGCAGCGTGTTCACCAGCAGGCAGGCCACCGTCATCTGCCCGACGCCGCCGGGCACCGGCGTGATCGCGCCGGCGACTTCGGCCACTTCCTTGAACGCGACGTCGCCGACCAGCCGGGTCTTGCCGTCGGCTAGCGGCGTGCGGTTGATGCCGACATCGATCACGGTGGCACCCGGCTTGATCCAGTCGGCGCGCACCATTTCGGGCCGGCCGACCGCGGCATAGACCAGATCGGCGCGGGCGCAGAGTTGCGGCAGGTCCTTTGAGCGCGAGTGCGCGATCGTCACCGTCGCGTTTTCATTCAGCAGCAATTGCACCAGCGGGCGACCGACAAGATTGGAGCGGCCAATGACGATCGCGTTCATGCCTTCCAGCGAGGCATGCACGCTTTTGGTCAAAATGATGCAGCCGAGCGGCGTGCAGGGCGACAGCGCGGCAAAGCCACCGGCCAGCCGGCCGGCATTGTTGGGATGCAGGCCGTCGACATCCTTGGCCGGATCGATCGCGTTGATGACGGTTTCGGTATGGATCGATTTCGGCAGCGGCAATTGCACGAGAATGCCGTGCACCGCGGGATCGCGGTTGAGCTTTGCGATCAGCGCCAGCAGATCGGCCTGCGCGACATCGGCCGGCAGCTTGTGCTCGAACGAGGCCATGCCGGCGGCCTGCGTCTGCGTGTGCTTGCTGCGGACATAGACCTCGCTGGCGGGATCATTGCCGACCAGGACCACCGCAAGGCCCGGCGTCAGTTGATGCTCGCGCTTGACCCGCGCGACCTCTTCCGCGACGCGGGCG
The DNA here is from genome assembly GCF_056174665.1 of Bradyrhizobium sp. WYCCWR15520. Classification (NCBI taxonomy): domain Bacteria; kingdom Pseudomonadati; phylum Pseudomonadota; class Alphaproteobacteria; order Hyphomicrobiales; family Nitrobacteraceae; genus Bradyrhizobium; species Bradyrhizobium sp. WYCCWR15520. The sequence goes on along the minus strand of NZ_JBWBWM010000040.1, from coordinate 37,591 downwards.
CGGAGCTCCGCGGCAATGACCTTTCCGTCGATAATGCGTGCCGTCATCTCAATCCTTCGTCTTCGATATTTCGCCGGCGGCGGCCTTTCGGAGCGTTTCGCCGAGAATCCTGGGATCACCCTCTACCGCAACCTGCTTGAGGCGCGAGGTGACGCCTGACAGAATCTTCACTCTCGCCTTCGGCACCCCGAGCGTCTTCGCCAGCAATTCGGTCACCGCCCGGTTGGCCTCCCCGCCCTCGGCAATGGCGCGGACGCGCACCTTGACCACGCTGCGCCCGTTGGCAAGCGTCTCGATGCCGTCGATGTCGTCACGGCCGCCGCGCGGGGTCACCCGCAGCGCGATGCTGATGCCCTCGCTGGAATATCGCCAGGGATCCATCAGGGCTCCATCAGCGCGCTAAACGAAATAGGGCATCACGTTGTAGGCGACCAGTTTCTGAACGAGGATGATGACCAGGATCAGGATGATCGGCGAGATGTCGAGCCCGCCCAGATTGGGCATGAATCTGCGGATCGGCGCCAATGCCGGCTCGGTGATCCGGTACAGGAACTCGGCCACCGCCGCCACGAACTGGTTGCGGGTGTTGACGACATTGAAAGCGATCAACCACGACAGGATCGCCGAGGCGATCAGCAGCCAGATGTAGAGATCCAACACAATAAGGATGACTTCCAGGATAGCGCGCATGTGGAGGGGGCTCACGAGGAGGGGTAGTCAGCTAGATATCGGTTCATCCCCCCGCAAACAAGGGAAGTTCCCGGCAAAAGGACGCCAAAATCGGCGCTTTCACCGTTCTTGACTTGGCCTTGGGCCGGACTGTAAATGACGCCGATTGTCGGCTGCTTCGGGTCATCTCAAAGCGGTCGCGACGGGGCCATAGCTCAGCTGGGAGAGCGCGTCGTTCGCAATGACGAGGTCGGCGGTTCGATCCCGCCTGGCTCCACCAGCCTTCGCTTGCTTCGCAAGCTACGGCCGGCAAGCCTACCCGGGCCCTATCGTAGCGAAGCAAGCGAAGGCTGCCGCGGCGTAGCCCAAAGGGCGAAGCCGGGCCTCGGCAACCGCCGTAGACCTTCCCCACCCCCCTCACTTCCCCGTAAACCTTGGCGGCCGTTTCTCCACAAAGCTCGCCACGCCCTCCCGGAAATCACTCCCCTTCAGCGCGATCTGCATTTCGCGGTTGGCGTCGATGGTGGCTTCCGCCAGCGTTTGGAACGGCACGTCGTAAAGCTGGCGTTTGATCACAGCAATCGCGCTTGGCGAGACGAAATCGGCGAGATCGCGCGCGTAGGCATAGGTCTGCTCGCGCAACTGCTCCGGCGGGTAGAGCCGGTTGACCAGCCCGATCCGCAGCGCCTCCTCGCTTCCCACCCGTCGCGCGGACATCAACAGGTCCAGCGCGTTGGCGTGGCCGACGATGCGCGGAAGCATCCAGCTGATGCCGTGTTCGGCGATCAGCCCGCGGCGCGCGAACGAGGTGGTGAAGACAGTATTGTCGGCGGCAAAGCGCAGGTCGCAATAGAGCGCGTGGACCAGGCCGATGCCGGCGGTGGCGCCGTTCAGCATGCCGATCACGGGTTTCGGGATCGCCGGATAATAAGCATAGCGCGTCTGCCAGTCCGCCCGGCGGTTCATGTCGAACGGCGGATTGTTCTCGCCGCGGCGGATCTCGCTGGGATCAATGGCCTTCAGGGCCTCCATGTCCGCGCCTGCGCAAAACGCGCGGCCGGCGCCGGTGAGGATGATGACGCGGACATTGTCATCGCCGGCCGCCGCCTCCATCGCATGGCGCACGTCGCGCTCCATGGTCGCGGTCCACGCATTCATCCGGTCGGGCCGGTTGAGCGTGATGGTCGCGATCTTGTCGCTCACCTCGTAGAGAATATGCTGATAGGTCACGGCGATCTCCCTGTTGTTTTCTTGTTGGCGTTTGGCGCGCGAGCCTTTCGGCCGCGCCAACACTATCACATCAGCGATTTCCAGAAGACGTTCGAAACGCGCGGGCAAATTCCGCGTGGCGGCTATTCGGCGGCGTCCAGCATGACAGCGTGCGGTGCGCGCACGATCCAACCCGCGATGAAATTCTTCAACCACGCCCGTTCGGCCACGTCATGCACGGCGCGGCCTTCGAAGTGGAGATGACGCGGTTGCGCACCTGGCGACTCCATGCGCACGCAGCCGCGCGTGGTCCAGCGATGCATCATGGCGTAGGTGACGTCGGGATGAAACTGCAGACCGAACGCATGACCATGCTGAAAGGCCTGCACCGGAAAGTCGTCACCCTCGGCAAGCAGCACAGTGCCGCGTGGCAACTGAAATCCTTCGCCGTGCCAATGATAGACCAGCGCGGGCCAGTCGGGGCAGAGCGCATGCCCGGCCGCGGTTGGGCGGATCGGATAATACCCGACCTCGACCCGCCCTTCATGATGCGGCGCGACCTGTGCGCCCAATTGTTTGGCGAACATCTGCGCGCCCAGGCAGATGCCGAGAAACGGCCGCTGCTCGCGCAAGGGAATTTCGATCCAGTCGATTTCGCGGCGGACATAATCGTCGGAATCATTGGCGCTCATCGGGCCGCCGAAGATGACCGCGCCGGCATGCAGCTCCAGCGTTCCCGGCAAGGGATCGCCGAACCGCGGACGCCTGATGTCGAGGGGGTAACCGAGGGCGCGCAGGGCATTGCCGACACGGCCCGGCGTCGAGGTCTCCTGATGCAGGACGATCAGGACCGGCTTGAGCGGCGCGGCGTCAGGCGTAATCAGCGCCCTTCGGCCCGGAAAGGGCACGATGTTGTCGTCATTTTTGCTCGACCGGAACGACATCGACGTTGCTCAGGTGCCTCGAATCGAAACCATACCTAAGTGAGTCTTAATTTCGCGTGAGTTCACGCACACAGCAAAAATCTAAGCAAACAGCGGGCCAGACGCGCTCAGACGCCCGATCGCGGCGCGAACGGGCCGGGACACCGGGAAAACCCGGGATTTCTTCAGCGCTGGCGAAGCTGGAAACGGCCGACTGCCCCAAGAATGAAGGAGCGCGGGAATAGCCGGAGCAGGAATGGCACGATCTTGATGCCGAGGCCGGGCATCACTGCACGTTTGTTAGCCATCAATCCGCGATAGGCCTGCTGTGCGACCTCGGCGGGCAAGACTTTCAGAACCGCCGTATCGAATCCGGGCCGGAAGCCGGCGCGTGCCTGGAATTCCGACGGCACGGGGCCGGGACACAGCACCGTCACACGCACGCCATGCTGCGCCAGTTCAGCGCGCATCGCTTCCGTGAACGACAGCACATAGGCCTTGGTGGCGTAATAGACCGCCATGCCCGGGCCCGGCAGAAAGCCCGCAATCGAGCCGACATTGAGCAGGCCGCCGCGGTTGCGGATCAACTGGTCCGAAAACCGCAGCGAAAGATCGGTCAGCGCGCGGATGTTGACGGCGATCATGTCGAGCTGGTCGGCGCGGTCGCGCTGCACCGCCTTGCCGAACAATCCAAAACCCGCATTGTTGACCACGTATTCGACCTCCACACCGGAGGCCGCCAGCGCTTCGGCAATCTTGTCGCCGCAGTCAGGCTGCACGAGATCACAGGGAATGACGATCGGAGCCTTGCCACCGGCCGCCGTGATCTCAGCGGCCAGCGCCGTCAGGCGATCGGCGCGCCGTGCCACCAGCGCCAGACGATGGCCATGGGATGCAAAAACGCGCGCCAGCTCGGTGCCTATTCCGGCCGATGCACCGGTAATCAGCGTCACACGCTCGGTCACGATGGAATGCTCTTGAAATCAATTGCAGGTGGTAGTGATAGCGATGGAACGAGAGCATAGGCGCGCGGTGCGGCGCAAGCCACGTGCATGGCATATGCCCATGCACGGCTCTGTGCCTCGGCAATTGAACTTCAATAGTTTCAGACGCATCGCGCATCTTCGCGACTGATCGCGAGGCACATTAAAGTTTCGTCATCTGAGTAATCGGGCGCGAGCGATGACGCGGTTGCTCGTCACGTCGCGGCGTCGGCCGTTTTCGAAACGCTGTCCGACGAGGCCACCTGGCGCTGCTCTGCCACCTTGTGCTTCAGATCGATCCGATCGCGCGATGAAATACCGAGCAGATCGGCCGCGCGCCAGACGACATTGTCCTCGAATTCGCTGACCTGGCCGTCGGCATATACCAGCTCCCACATCATCTCGATGATGCGGAGCCGGCCCTCCTCATTGACCGAGCGCATGATGACGCTGGTGAAACGATAGAGATCGACCGCCTCGCCTTCGGCTCGCGTCGCCGACGCGATCAGATGATCCGCCTTGCCTGGATCGAGCTTGAAGCGGCTCTCGATCAGAGAGTGCAGTTTGCGCTTCTCGGCCGCGCTCGGCTCGCCGTCGAGCGAGACGACGTGAACCAACAGCGCGGTCGCCGCGAGCAGATAGCCGGTGTCGTCGAACGCGAGATCCGTATCCGCGCTGGGCGCAACGATGTCGGCAATGAATTGGCGCAGTCCGTCGAGCATCACACTCTACCTTGCAAAGTTCGAAGAAGCCGTTCGGCGAATATGGGTTGAAGCTTTGGCCTTCGCAATCCGCGCGATGCGTGACTGGCAACGTATGCAGATTAAATCGGCGTCACATTGAAGGTACCGGAAAACTTCTGCGCGAAGCTTGGGCAGCAACCCGTCACAGCGAACCTTGAGCTTCCTGTTAGGTCGAAGCCCGCAGACGCCGGTTCAAAGCACGCAACCCGCGCCGCTTCGGAACGGAACGGCCGGTCGGCCAAGGGCCGACCGCGCGATTCGCCGCAGGGGTCGAGGCCGATATCCAATTGCAAGTCATTCGCATTTGCATTAGGGATGAACCTGTTGTTTCGACAAGCGATTTTTCATGAGGAAACGATCATGGCTTCCTTCCGCTTCGCCGTTGGTGCCGCCGTTGTGCTGGGAGTTGCTTCGGGAGCCGCGCTAGCGGCTGGTGACCTGTCGCGGCAGACGCCGATCGAGGTGACGGTCGATCTCGGCTCGCCCGGCAAACACGAGTTCGGGCCGAAGCAACTGAAATTTGAAACCGGCAAGCTCTACAAGCTGATTCTGCGCAACACGAGCAACGATCCGCATTACTTCACTTCGCATGCGTTCTCGCAGATGGTGTTCACGCGCAAGGTGCAGGTGACGCAGCAGCAGAATGGCAAGGCCGTGACGCTCGCCGAATTCAAGGGCGCGATCCGCGAGATCGAGGTCTATCCGGGACAATCCGCCGAATGGTGGCTGGTGCCGATCGCCGCCGGCCGCGCCAACGACCTGCGCTGCGACATCAAGACCAGCGACGGCAAGACGCACGCCGAACTCGGCATGACCGGCGAGATCGTGATCGAGTAGCGCACTAATCCTGCTGTGTCACAAGCTCCTCATGGTGAGGAGGCGCGAAGTGTGTCTCGCAGGCTCCTCAGGAACGACCGGGAAGATCGGAGCCAGCTCTTTCCTCGTCATTGCGAGCGCAGCGAAGCAATCCATGTCTCGGCGCGGATAGATGGATTGCTTCGCTGCGCTCGCAATGACAGTGGAGATAGCTTTCAATCTCTCGGATTGCTGGATTGCAAGTGTGATGCAGCAGAACTACGGAATCTCGTACACCACCATCTTGTCGGCGATGCCGCGTAACGCGGCTTCCTTCTGAATCGGACGGATCGCCTCTCTCTGAAGAATGGTGGCGACCGCCGGCGATTCGATCACCGGCCCCGTAATGTGGATCTCCTGCGAGGTCGACAGGCTCTGCACGCGCGACGCAATGTTGACGGTCTGGCCGAAATAATCCTGCCGCTCGTTCAACATCACCGCCAGGCACGGGCCTTCGTGGATGCCGATCTTGACGATCAGATCCTCCCGGCCGCGCTCCGCATTGAGCGCCGCCATCGCCGCCCGCATACGCAGGCCCGCCACGATCGCATGCTCCGGCCTGATGAAGGTCGCCATCACGGCATCGCCGATCGTTTTCACGACAGCGCCCTTCTCGGACGCAATGATTTCGAGCAGCGCATGGAAATGCGCCCGCACCAGGTCGAAGGCGGCGAGATCGCCGACCCGCTCATAGAGCGCTGTGGAGCCCTTGAGGTCGGTGAACAGGAAGGTCAGCGAGGTGATCTTCAGCCGCTGATCGACGTTGAGGTTATCAGCCTTGAACACATCGCGGAATGTCTGGTTCGACAGCATCCGCTTGGCGGTCAGGATCGGCTTGCGCTTGCCGAGCAGTTCGTGGAGCGTATCGTTGGCGATCCAGACCGCAGGCAGCACGCGCGTGTCGGTCTGGTTCTCCAGCGACAGCCGCAGCGGTCCCGGACGCATCACCGTCGAGCCCGTCGGCGCTTGCAGCTTGTTGAAGACGATCGAAAATTGCTGCCGCTCGCGGGTCGGCTCGCCCTGGATATCGAAGAAGTGCGCCGAATGCGTCACCGGCTCGAACACGATCACGAACTGGTTGGGCAATTGCAGCGACAGCACCGCCTTTTCGCCGGCCGGCAGCTCGATAGCTTCGAGCGACACCTCGTCGATCAGTCGCTTGATCGATTCCTCGCTCAGGTCCATTCCCGAGCTCCAGAACATCTGCCGGTTATATTCCCAGATCGGCAGCGTGTTGGGATCATGCGCGGCAATCCGCCTAACGCGCGGGCTGACGGTGAATGCGACCTCGACGCGGTCGTCGACGGAGGCCTCATAGCCTTGCGCGCACAGCGCGCAATTATAATCGTCGTGGCGCAGCGATTTCAGCGTGTTGTGCGCGCCGAGCACGCCGCCGCAGCCGGGGCAGAGCACATTCCAGGTGAGATCGAACAGGCCGAGCCGCGCCGCATGCAAAAAGGCCGAAATGACCTTTTCCTCGTCGAGCCCGTAGCGCGCGGAAAAATCCAAGAGGTTGATACGGTTGAGATCGCGGTCCTCGCCCTTGGCGATCAATTGCGAGATGGCGTCGACGACCGCGGGATCGGCGGTCTGCTTCAGGACTGAGAACTGGGCCTGGGTATCGCTCATGCTGACAACCTAGATGACGCTACGGGAGCAACTCCGCAAGGTGCTCTATCCGGCCCGGCGCGTTTTCCTGGCGCAAACCGGCAATCCGCTCGATCAAAAAAATACTACCGCGGCGTGATGGCAAACATCGGCGAACGGCTGGGCTGTGTCGTCACCACGCCGATCGGCATCACCGGCTCCTTGTCGACGAGCGTGACGCGGAACGCGCCGATCATCTTCGCCAGTGCCAGCGTAGCTTCGACCAGCGCGAAATGCGCGCCGATGCAGACGCGCGCGCCGACGCCGAACGGCAAATAGGCGAAGCGGTCTGGCGGCGTCCCGGTCATGAAGCGCGACGGGATGAAGGCGTTCGGATCGCGCCACAATTTTTCGTGCCGGTGCAATATCCACGGCGCGATCAGGATCACGTCCTTCTTCTTGACCGGCAGGCCCGCGATCGTGTCCGGCGCGATCGCCGCGCGTGCGATCACGAATGCCGGCGGATAGAGCCGCATGGTCTCGTCGATCACGGCGCGGGTGAATTTCAGTCTGTCGATATCCAGCGCGCCGTTGGCGGTTGCGTCCTGCACTTCCGTGGCGACCTGCTCCTGCGTGGCGGGATCGAGCGCCAGCAGATAGAGCGCCCAGAACAGTGCGGTCGCCGTCGTCTCATGGCCGGCGAGAATCATGGTGGCGACCTGGTCGCCGAGTTGTTCGTCGGTGAAGGCCTGGCCGGTCTCCGGATCGCGGGCGTCGCCCATCAGGTCGAACAGGTCGCGCGCCGACGCGCCCGCGGTCTTGCCGGCGGCGCGACGCTCGGCCATCAGCATGCCGACGAAGGCGGTCCAGCGCTTGCGGAAGCGGGCGCGCGAAATGTCCTGCGGACTCGGCCAGCTCAGCGGCAGCAGCATATCGAGGAAGTGCGGCCGCGCCAGCCGCTCGCCATATTCCATCACGAAATCGCGCAAGGCGGCGCCGTGGCGATCCATGGCGAACGAGAACATGGTGCGGCCGGCGATCTCGAGCGCCATCCGCTGCATCGCCTCGCGCAAATCGACGGGTGCGTTGCTGGCGGCGCGCAGCTTGGCAACCGTCTCGTCGGTCGCTGCCAGCATATGCGGAACGAGCGGCGTCACCGCGCGCGGTGTGAAGGCCGGCGCCAGCGTGCGGCGCTGGTGTTTCCACGCCCGTCCTTCCGCAATCAGAAGGCCATTGCCGAGGATCGGCCGCAGCACCCGGATGCCAACCGGCGTGCGCGAATAGTTTTCGTAATTGTCGACCAGCACATGCCGGATCGCATCCGGCGTGTTGAGGATGAAGGTGCCGCGCCCGAAGAACCGACCCTGGACGATATCGTCCTCATAGGCCCGCTGACCCCAGCTGCCGATCGGACTTTCGCGGATCGCCTTGATCCGCCCGAACACTGTCATGTCGTCGGGCGCCCGTGGCGGGCTCGGCGGCACCAGCGGCCCTCGCGCCACCGGCATGTCGTAGACTCCGGCCATGCTCATGAGCGCCACTCCCGTAGCCCGGATGAGCAAAGCGATATCCGGGATTGTCCAAAGCCCCGCATATCGCTGCGCTCATGCGGGCTACGATCGTATCTATGTCTCCAATCCGGGCGCCGCAAAGGCGCACCGGTCGGGAACAGCTAATAAGTCAGTTCGGCAACCGCAATCCGGTTTTCCCCGGCCGGCCAGGCCCGCGCCACGATTCGCTCTGTATTGAATATCGCTACCACGGAGCGGCCAACCTCCTCGGCCGGAAGCCGTAACGTCGTCACCGAATCGGTCGGCACGCCGGATTTCACATCCCTGGGCTCCTTGCCGTCGATCAGCACCACGTCGCGCGGCAGGCCGAAATAGCCGCGCGGACGCGACATCAGCACCACGGCGCCCGCGCCGGCATCGGCCGGACCGAGCGGTCGCGCGGCGCGTAGATTGACGACGTCGGAGGAGCGCGGAAACGGCGAGCGGTAAAGATGCGTCGTCGGCGAACCGGCCGACGTCAACACGATTTCGAGATGCCAGGTCGGCTCGACCTGCACCGGACCCCAGCGGCCATCGGCACCGGTTTGCGACGAGTGGATCGGACCGCCGCTCCGTTCGCCAGTATCGGGAGAGACGCGATAGATTTCGACCGTCGCGCCCGACACGGGACGGTTGGTGACAACGCCGCCTGGCGTATCAGTCACAAGCCCGCTCAGTCTGACTTCCGCTTCCGGCACGATCTCGATGCGCGACGGCTCTCTGCCCGCGATGAATTTATAGATCTCGCGAAACGCGCGCGGATGAAACGCGACCTCGCGATGATCGAGCGCGCCGAGCACGAGGTTGGTCGCGCCCTTCAGCGCCGGACCTTCTGACGTCACGCCGGTCGGCATGCCGGGCTTGCCGACAAAGCGACCGTCGGCTTGCGCAAATTTATCGTTGCCGTCGCTGCGCAAGGTGAGGAACGCGGTGCCCGGCGTGACCTCGCTCTCGCCTTCGTTCAGGCTGCGCAGGAACGGGCCGCGGCCGTTGAACTCGCCGCCTAATCCCTCATCCCAATCGTAGATGCCGTGATTGGGAACGCCGCACAGCACGGCGTGGCTGACATCGGCGCCGCCGCCGTTCCTGATGTAATTGCGGATCGAATAGCCGCCGCGCGAATTGCCGACCAGCGCAATGCGCGACGCACCGGTGCGCTGTTTGAATTCCTTGACGGCCTCAGTGAGCTCGCGGCGTTGGTCTTCGGTCGAGGAACGGTTCGGCTGCTCCACTTTGTCATCGGTGCGCGCGAGAGGATCGGTGAAACTGATCGCCATCATCCGTTCGCGCGGCACGCCATTCGATTCCATCCGCCATAACGTCGTAATCCAGAGCGCTGCGTGATCGCCGTTGCCGTGCACGAACAGGATTGGCGGAACCGCGCCCGCAACCGAAGGCGTCGAGGCGGTCTCTGCCAACGCGGAAAAGCTGAGATTGCCGGCAAGATTGCCCGCCAGCAAAGGTAGCGCGCCTGCGCCCCTGAGCATGGTTCGCCGCGTCAGGCTCATTTGGGCTCCTCTCGTCATTTTTCAGTACCCTAGCTGTGCTCTAGCAGTCCCCATAGCGGCCTAACTACTGGACAGAGCAAGGTTTTCGCAGGCATCTGTGAGGGCCGCAGGAATCATCGTCTCCCCTTTAGCAGCCCAACCGGAACCGGATATGACCGAACCGCCGAAGCGCTCCGATAGTATCTTCGCACCGCTGCGGCATTCGGTGTTCCGGCGAATCTGGCTGGCGAGCCTTCTGTCCAACCTCGGGCTCCTGATCCATGGCGTTGGCGCGGCCTGGGCGATGACGCAGATGACGTCGTCCGCCGACAAGGTGGCGCTGGTGCAGACCGCGCTGATGCTGCCGATCATGCTGATCTCGATGCCGGCAGGCGCCATCGCCGACATGCACGACCGCCGCGTCGTGGCGATGGTGTCGCTATTGATCGCGCTGACCGGCGCGAGCGCGCTGACCGTACTGGCCTGGCTCAATTTGGTGACGCCGAACATCCTCTTGCTGTTCTGCTTCATTGTCGGCACCGGCATGGCGCTGATGGGACCGGCCTGGCAGTCTTCGGTCAGCGAGCAGGTGCCGCCCGAAACCCTGCCGGCTGCGGTCGCACTCAACGGCATCAGCTACAACATCGCGCGCAGCTTCGGCCCCGCGATCGGCGGCATCGTGGTCGCGACCGCCGGCGCTGTTGCTGCCTTCGCGGCGAACGCGCTGCTCTATCTGCCGCTGTTGATCGTGCTGTTTCTCTGGAACCGGATCCACGAACCGTCGCGGCTGCCGCGCGAGCGTCTCAACCGCGCGATGGTCTCAGGCGTCCGCTACATCACCAACTCTCCCTCGATCAAGATCGTCCTGACGCGCACGCTCGTCACGGGCATCATCGGCGGCTCGGTGTCGGCGCTGATGCCGCTGATCGCGCGCGATCTCTTGCATGGCGGCGCGCAGACCTATGGCGTCATGCTGGGAGCCTTCGGCATGGGCGCCGTGATCGGCGCGTTGAACATCGGCTCCGTCCGCAAGCAATTGAGCGGCGAGGGCGCGGTGCGCGCCTGCACGATATCGTTGGCCGGCGCAATCGCAGCCGTCGCGCTCAGCACCAGCGCCATCCTGACGGCGATCGCGCTGGTGCTGGCCGGCGCGGTGTGGATGCTTGCGGTCGCGCTGTTCAATATCGGCGTGCAGCTTTCGGCGCCGCGCTGGGTCGCCGGCCGCTCGCTGGCGGCTTTCCAGGCCGCGATTGCTGGTGGCATTGCGATCGGAAGCTGGGGCTGGGGTCATCTCACCGATATGTACGGCGTCGAGATCGCGCTGCTGATCTCCGCCGGACTGATGCTGCTGTCCCCGCTGCTCGGCATCTGGCTGCGGATGCCGCCGGTCGGCGCCCGCTACGAGCCGCCCGCCGAGGCGCTGGCCGATCCCGAGGTGCGGCTGTCGTTGACGGGACGCAGCGGGCCCCTGGTGGTCGAGATCGAATACCGCGTCGCGCAGGACAACGCCCGCGCCTTCCACAATGTGATGCAGGAGGTGCAGCTCAGCCGGCAGCGCAACGGCGCCTATGGCTGGTCGATCGCGCGCGATATCGGCGATCCCGAGCTATGGACCGAGCGCTACCATTGCCCGACCTGGCTCGATTACCTGCGCCAGCGTAACCGCGCGACGCAGTCCGAGCGCGCCTTGCATCAGCGCGCGATCGACTTTCATCTCGGGCCGGAGCCGATCCGCGTCCGCCGCATGCTGGAGCGACCGTTCGGCTCGGTTCGCTGGAAGGAAGACACCCCCGACCGCGCCGCCAACGAGGTCTTGCCGGTGGTCGCGACAGCGGCGGGCAGCAGCACCTAACGCGTCGATAGCAGACGCGACTTTTGGGCGCAGAATGGCGCGGGAATAATTCCGCCAACCGTATCCAAACGGCCGCCGACACCGCTCCCGCGATTTCTCGCGGCTGATTTCTTGCGACTAAAGTGTAAGAATTCTGCGCGCTTTCGCTCCGCTGAGCGGGAAGCGAGGGCCGTTTCGCGTCTGCGAAACGACAGCGCCGTTTACCCCGTGCGCGATTAGAAAGATCGCCGCGCACTTCCCACTTGCCAAAGTGCCGCGCAAGCCTTTGACTTGTCGTCAAGACAAACACACCCGCGCTAATGACGGGTGATGACAACTTAACCGGGAGGAACTCATGAGCAAGCGTAGCGATAAAACGACGCGCCGCCGTTTCCTGACGGCCGCGGCCGCCGGCGGTGCGGTGATTGCGATGCCGCAAGTCAGCCGGGCGCAGACGGCGGTCCTGAAGATGCAGGGCTCGTGGGGCAAGGCCGACGTCTTCAACGAAATGGCCGAAGACTATGTGAAGCGCGTCAATGACATGGCCGGGGGCCGGCTACGCATCGACTATCTTGTGGGCGGCTCCGTCGTGCATCCGTTCCAGGTATTCGACGGCGTGCATGGCGGCCAGATCGACGCTGCTCACACGGTGACGGTCTACTGGTACGGCAAGCACAAGGCGGCGTCGCTGTTCGGTACCGGACCGGTGTTCGGCTTCAACGCCAACGAAGGTCTTGGCTGGATTCACAACGGCGGTGGCAAGGAGCTGTTCGAAGAACTCCAGACCCAGATCATGAAGGTCAACATCAAGAGCTTCTTCGCGATGCCGATGCCGACCCAGCCGCTCGGCTGGTTCAAGAAGCCGATCACCAGCGATGCCGACCTGAAAGGGCTCAAGTACCGCACCGTGGGTCTGGCCGCCGACTTGTTCCAGGTAATGGGCGCCTCTGTCGCGCAGCTTCCGGGCGGCGAAATCGTGCCGGCCATGGAGCGCGGCGTGATCGATGGATTCGAGTTCAACAACCCGACATCGGACAGGCGCTTCGGCGCGCAGGACGTCGCCAAGAACTACATGTTGGGTAGCCACCATCAGGCGACGGAATACTTCGAGATCATGTTCAACCGCACGAAGTATAATGCGCTGGCGGCCGAGCAGAAGGCGATCCTACAGTATGCTGCGGAGGCAGTCTCTTCCGCCAATGAATGGAAGGGGATGGACTATTACTCCAAGGACCTGCAGGAACTGATCAATAAGGACAAGGTCAACGTTCAGCGGACGCCGAAGTCCGTATTCGATGCGCAGATTAAGGCATGGGACGGCTTAATCGCCCAGCTTGGGTCGGATCCGTTCATGAAGAAAGTGATGGACTCGCAGAAGGCATGGGTGCGCCGCGTGGTTTACTACAACATGACTAACGCAACAGATTACCGTGGCGCCTTCGAGCACCACTTCCCGGGCGTGCTCAAGGTCTGACAGGCTCGCGGCGCTTGATCGGCGGTACGAGTAATGGGCGGCGCGGTTGACGCGCCGCTCACCAGCAATTGGGGGACAATTCGGATGTGCGATTTGCCGCGAGTTCAACTCGCATGAGGAAGTTTCTATTTTTCATCGATGAGCTCAGCACTTGGGTGGGCAAGGCGTTCGCCTGGCTGATTCTCGTCCTCACGCTCGGTGTCAGCTACGAGGTGTTCATGCGCTACGTGCTGCGTGCGCCGACCACCTGGGCATTCGACATCAGCTACATCACCTACGGCGCGATGTTCCTGATGGCCGGCGCGTATACGCTCTCGCGCAACGGTCATGTGCGCGCCGACGTGGTCTACCGCCTCTGGTCGCCGCGCACCCAGGCGATGATGGACCTCGTTCTCTACATTTTGTTCTTCCTGCCGGCGATCGCGGCGCTGATGTATTCGGGCTGGAATTATGCCGACATGTCGGTGCGCTTCCGTGAAGTCAGCATCTTCAGTCCGGCCGGCGTGCCGGTGTTTCCGCTGAAAGCGCTGATCCCGGCCACCGGTGTCCTCCTGTTTCTGCAAGGGCTCGCTGAGGTCATCCGCTGTGTGCTGTGCATCCGCACCGGCCGATGGCCGCAACGCCTGCACGACGTGGAGGAGACCGAGAGTCTCGTCATTCGCGAACATCAGCAGGCGGCCGCCGCGCAGCAGGACGAGAAAGGAGCAGGCGCATGACCGATCCTCAACTCGGCATGCTGATGCTGGGCCTATTCATCTTCATCATCATGCTCGGCTTCCCGATCGCCTTCACGCTGATGGCGATGGGCGTCGCGTTCGGCTACTACGCCTACTACACGGCCGGCCAGGACTTCTTCGAGAATCGCATCTTCACGCTTCTGGTGCAGAAGACGTTCGAGGTCACGTCCAGCGATGTGCTGGTCGCGGTTCCGCTGTTCCTCTTCATGGGCTATCTGGTCGAGCGCGCAAACATTCTCGACCGTCTGTTCTACTCGCTGCAACTGTCGATGAAGAACGTGCCGGGCGCGCTGGCGGTAGCGACGCTGATCACCTGCGCGATGTTCGCGACCGCCACCGGCATCGTCGGCGCGGTTGTCACGCTAATGGGCCTGCTGGCCTTGCCGGCGATGCTGCGGGCAGGTTACGACACCAAGCTGTCCGCAGGCGTCGTCTGCGCCGGCGGTTGCCTCGGCATCCTGATTCCGCCGAGCATTCTCCTGATCGTCTATGCGGCGACCGCCGGCGTTTCGGCGGTCAAGCTCTATGCGGCCGCTTTCTTTCCAGGGTTCCTGCTGGCCGGGCTCTACGTCCTCTATGCAATAGCGCGCGCGATCATCAATCCCGCGCTCGCGCCGAAGCTGCCGCCCGAGCAGACCAACGTGCCGCTCAGCACGGTGGTCTGGGCGCTCGCAACCTCGTTCCTGCCGCTGGCGCTGCTCATCGTTTCGGTGCTCGGCGCGATCCTGTTTGGCCTGGCAACGCCGTCCGAAGCGGCCGCGGTAGGCGCCCTCATGAGCATCGTTCTGGCGGCCGCCTATCGTTCGCTCAACTTCACGATGATGCGCGAGTCGGTGTATCTGACCGTGCGCGCCACCGCGATGGTCTGTTACCTGTTCATCGGGTCGTGGACGTTCTCCGCGGTGTTTGCCGTCCTTGGCGGACAATCGGTGGTCGAGCAGTTCTTCACCTCGATGAATCTGTCGCCGATCGGGTTCCTGTTGTTGACCCAGGTGATCATTTTCCTGCTCGGCTGGCCGTTGGAATGGACCGAGATCATCATCATCTTCGTGCCGATCTTTCTGCCGCTGCTTCCCCAATACGGCATTGATCCGATCTTCTTCGGCATCCTGGTTGCACTGAACACGCAGACGGCGTTCAACACACCGCCGGTGGCGATGGCCGCGTTCTATCTGAAGGGCGTGGCGCCGCCGCAGGTGAAGCTCACTGACATCTTCTCGGGCGCGCTTCCCTTTGTCTTCCTGGTCTTCTTCACCATGGCGCTGGTCTATATCTTCCCCGCCATTGCGTTGTGGTTGCCCAGCTACCTCTATGGATCGCGGTGACCAGCTTGGGTAAGACGCTGAAAGGGTGCGCATGAGCCTCAATGCGCTCGGCCTCACGGAAGCCGCGGCAGGCATTCGCGACGGCCGGTTCAGCTCGGTCGACCTCGTCGGCGACTGCCTCAAGCGCATCGACGAGGTCGATCGCGACATCGATGCGTGGGCGTTCCTCGATCGCGACCACGCGATGCGGCAGGCCGAGGTTGCCGACGATCGTCGCAAGCAGGGCAAGGCCACAGGCCCGCTGCATGGCGTGCCCGTCGGCATCAAGGACATCTTCGACACCGGCGATATGCCGACGGAGTTCGGATCAAAACTGTGGGCCGGACGCACGCCGCGACGCGACGCCGCTGCCGTGGCGCGCCTGCGCGCGGCGGGTGCGGTGATCCTTGGCAAGACGGTGACCACCGAATACGCCTACTTCAATCCGGGCAAAACCAGGAACCCGCACAACCCTGACCACACGCCGGGCGGTTCATCCTCGGGCTCGGCTGCGGCGGTGGCGGCCTTGATGGTGCCCGGCGCGATCGGCTCGCAGACCAACGGCTCGGTGATCCGTCCCGCCGCATTCTGCGGTGTGGTCGGCTTCAAGCCGACACACGGCCTGATTCCGCGGACTGGCGCGCTGCTCTTGTCGCGGGCGCTCGATCACGTCGGCGTATTTGCGCGTTCGGTCGACGATGCGGCGCTGCTCGCACAGGCGCTTGCAGGCTTCGACGAAGAGGATCCGGATACGCGCGCCCTCGCCAGCCCCCCCTTTGTTGACGTGGCGGCAAGCGAGCCGCCATTGCCGCCGCGCTTCGCCTTCATCCGCTCGCCGGCCTGGAAGCATGCGGAGCAGGTGACCACGGAGGCGTTTGCCGAGTTGGTCGAAACTTTGGGCAAACACATTTCCGAGGTCGAGATCAGCCCGGGATTCGATCGCGCCGTCGACATGCACCGCACCATCATGGAAGTGGAAATGGCGCATAATCTGCATCGCGATTTCGAGCAGGGGGCTGAGTCCTTGAGCGAGATGCTGCGCGCACTGATTGAGCGTGGCCGCAAGGTCCTGGCCGTCGACTATGCGCGGGCGCTGTCCGGCAGCGCGGCGCTCAACGCGGCGCTTGACGGCGTGTTCGACGAATACGACGCCATACTGACCCCTGCCGCGCCGGGACCGGCGCCGCGCGGTCTCGACAGTACCGGAAACCCGGTGTTCTGTTCGACGTGGACCTATCTCGGCACGCCTGCGGTAACGCTGCCGCTGCTGCAATCGGAAAGCGGCCTGCCCATCGGCGTGCAACTGGTCGGGCGCCGCGGCAACGATGCGCGGCTGCTCCGGACCGCTAACTGGCTGGTCACTACTCTCGGAAAAAGCGGCCGCGGCAGGTCCGGCTCGGCGAAGAAGACAAGGAGCGGCAGATGACGAACTTGATCACCGGCCTGATCGGCATTGGCGGCGTCCTGACGTTTCTCGGCATCCTGCTCTGGTGGATCAAGGCGGTGCCCTTGATCGTCATCTGCGTGCTCGTGATGGCGCTGCTGATCTACGACTTCTATCAATCGCTGCGCGCCAACGGGAACGGCGCGGGATAGACCGCGGCTCCCGGCGGCCTACTGCCCGTGGCTCGCCAGCATCTGCTGGCAGCCCTTGCTGATCTTGGCGCGGTTCTGTTTCAGGCAGGCCAGCACGATCTGGTCACCATCCTGCATGTGCGCCCGGCAGTAGCGCGAGACGTCGCGCGAGCAGGCGTCATGCCCCTTCTGCCGGTCCTGCTGGGACTGGGCCGCGGCGGCTGACGTGATCAGAACCAGGGGAATGACGAGAAGAATCTTGCTCATTTGCTATGCCTTTGTACCGGTAAAACGCAATCGGCGCGTTCTATCGTGTTTTCGAGCGGAGGGAACACCGTTTCGCGTGAGGAAAACGCCTCAAAACGGGAATCGAGCGCCGAAATCCGGGCTGGCAACGCATTTGTGATGAACGAAATCGCGCGAAACGCTGCGCTTGAAGATCCCGAAACCTCAAGAAAACGCCTGCGTCGCATCGCCGCAAGCGTTTTCGGGAGCCGGGCGGAGAGCCGATCACTGCGCGGCGAGCTTGCCCTTCTTCGCCGCAAGATCGCGATCCATCACGGTGCGGCAGCCTGCGCTCAGGTCAGAGCGGTGCTTGATCATGCAGGCGGTGATCTTCGGGATATTCGGGATTTCCGAGCTGCAGAGGCGGAACGCGTCGCCGGTGCACATCTGCTGCGCCTCAGAGCTGAAGGCGAGGCTCGCAGTCGATGAGGCGGCGGCGAAGGAGGCGGTCAAGGCCAGCACCAAACTGACCTTGCGAACGGTATTGTAGAACACTGTGGTCATTGTCGGCTCCTGTTGGCCCGCCATAGCGGACCCCGTTGTTGATGGCAGGAACCATGCGCCTGGAACCGCTGTCACGACTGTGACTGACGTCACTCGCGTATAAACCCCTCATCCGCTTCGCCTAACCGGCGCTTGTTCGCGAGACGTTAAGACATTGTTGGCATTAATGGCCCGTTGCGTGTGTATCCCGAGTATCTGGAAAGATTAGCGATGCGTAATGCGTTGGGCCTGATGCTGGCCAGTTTAGTGACGGCGGTTCTCATCACCGGCGTTTGGTTCTGGACCTCCTCGCCGCGCGCCGACGCGGCTCCCCCTCAAACCGTCGCCGCCCGCATGGAGCCGCTGCTGGCGCCCGCCGCAGCGAGACCCGCACTGAGGGACGACGTCGAAGTGACCGCTTCGCTGTCGAGGCCGGCCCCTGCTCCCGCGCCGGTTCCGGCGCCGCAGCCGGTGCGATCGGCGTGCGCCAATCCGGACGCGCTCGGCGTCAGCCGCACCGTCGTGATCGACACCACGGGCGGTCCCGGCTTTGGCTTCCTGCAATACAAGCAGTTCGACTTCCTGACCGACAAGGAAGTGGTGCTGACCTTCGACGACGGCCCATGGCCGACCACGCCCGCTGTGCTCAAGGCGCTCGCGGATGAATGCACCAAGGCGCTGTTCTTCCCGGTCGGCAAGCACACCACCTATCATCCGGAGATTCTCAAGCAGGTGGCGGTTGCCGGCCACACCATCGGCTCGCACACCTGGTCGCACGCCCATCTCGACAGCAAGAAGCTGACCGAGGCGCAGATGCGGGAAGAGATCGAGAAAGGCTTTAGCGCCGTGAAGATGGCGCTGGGGACCGCGCCCGCGCCGTTCTTCCGCTTCCCTGGGCTCGCACACACGCAAGTAGCCCTCGGCTATCTCGCCTCGCGCAACATTTCGATGTTTTCAGTTGATGTCGATTCCAACGACTTCAAATCGTCGGGTCCCGACCAGGTCATCCAGAACGTCATGACCAAGCTCGACAAGCAGGGCAAAGGCGTGATCCTGATGCACGATTTGCAGAAGAGCACGGCGCAGGCGTTGCCGACGCTGCTTCGCCGCCTCAAGGCCGGCGGCTACAAGGTCGTGCAGATGAAGGCCAAGGAGCAGCTCGAAACCCTGCCCGAATATGACGCGATGCTGGTGAAGGACCAGAAGGTGCCGGCGGTAGCCAGCCGTCCGATCAGCAGCGTGGTGCAAACGGTTTCGCAGTAGGGATTGGCGACGCCTTTAGATAGCTCGCCTCTAACCGAGTCGTCATGCCCGGGCTTGTTCCCGGGCATCCACGTTTTTGGGATACGTCAGCGAAGGAAGACGTGAATAGCCGGGCCACGGTCATGACGTTCGTGAATTGAGTGCTCGGCTTACCAGTAGATGCCGTGCTGATGCAGCGCGCGAACGATGCGCGCTTGGATCGCGTAGCGGATGCGGTGCGGCCTTGCGAGTCTCGCCGCCGACGCCGTTCTCCGGGCCATCGGCCTTGCGGGCCCGTCGTTCATGGCCGCCGCCGCGGGCCGATATGCCCTGGCCGCCTTGAGTCTGGCCGGCGCTTGCCTGCTGGTCTGCACCTTGTTCGCGTCAGCCTTGGCTGTCTCGACCTTCGGTGTCTCGGCCTTCGGTGTCTCAGTCTTGGGCTCGATCGCCGGCCGCTCGACATATTTCGGCGGTTCCGGCTGCTGCGGCACTTCAGCGGTTTTCGGTGCATCGACGACGGTCTTCGCGGGCGTCGGCGCACGCGGCGACTCGATGCCGCCCAGCGACAGGCTCCGATCCCCAGCCTGAGCCGCGGCGGATACAAAAACGAATCCTGCAATGAGAATGAATTTACGCATGTTTGTATCTCCCCTTGAAGTTGACCGGGAGATTACGGGTGGCGACCGGATTGTTATGTGAGGCAGGTCACGCCAACACACTCGTGACCCACGTGCACTGAACTCTTCAGGGAATTTTTTATAAAGCGTGGTGCCGCAAACAGGACTCGAACCTGTGACCCCGTCATTACGAATGACGTGCTCTACCAACTGAGCTATTGCGGCGAACCGAAGCAGCGTTCGGGCGTGAGCCGCGAGCGCCCGCACCTGATATCGGGCATGGCCCCGATTGGCAAGAAAAACGCTTGGTCCTTAACCCTAGTTGCCGCCCCAGCGTGACAAAAATCCTCGCCAGCCGCCAGCCTGCGCCTTGGGCGTTCCGATTTGTTCCGCGAATTCGTCCGCCGGGCCGTCCTCGTCGACCCCGGGATCGTCAGGCGCCCGGACCAGCGGGATTACAGCCGGAATCGGTGCCGGGACGGCCTTTGGGATGTCCTTGCGCGACCGGAACAGGGGGGCCGGCTGCGGCGGGGTTGATTCGGCCGGCTTTTGCGGGGCCGGGGTCGGTTCAGCGGCCGGTTCCGGGCGGCTTGCCTCAGCCGGGGCAGGCTCGGCGGCGACAGACGCTGGCGGCGTATTGTCCTGCGCGGCTGCTGGCTCCGGTGCGACCGGGGCGGCTGATGGCTCCGGCTTGCTGGGAGCGACGGGCTCGGTCACCGGCTCGTTCACCGCCTCGGGCGCCGCAATCACTACGGCGCGGCGCGGGGTCGCCAGCATCGCTTCCTCGAACGGGGAGGACTCGATCGCAGGTCCCTTGTCGGA
Source organism: Bradyrhizobium sp. WYCCWR15520 (assembly GCF_056174665.1). NCBI lineage: Bacteria > Pseudomonadati > Pseudomonadota > Alphaproteobacteria > Hyphomicrobiales > Nitrobacteraceae > Bradyrhizobium > Bradyrhizobium sp. WYCCWR15520. Next base: position 17,215 of record NZ_JBWBWM010000040.1, on the reverse strand, counting down.
AGGTAGCGCCGCGACCGGCGTCTGCCACTGGAAGGCGTCGAGCCGTCCGGTGACGGGGGAGACCGGCCGCCAGCGATCGCTGACATAGCCGTCCGCGGTCCAGGCCGGATCGTGCAGCGCGCGCACCGCGCGCAAGGTCCACGCGCGCGCCCGGCCACTATCCCCGTGTTCGGTGCGTTCGAGCTCCGCCATCAGCAGCGCGACGCGCTGCGTCGGCTGATTGATGAAGGGCGCCAGCGCCTCGCGCGCTTTCCCAAATTCGGAGGCGTCGATAGCCGCGCGCGCAATCGCCAGCGCCCCCTCGATGTGTCCCGGCGCTTTCGCAGCGAGCGTCTCGACCCGTACCAGCCGCTGGCGTGCGGAATCGCCAAGCTTCACATGGGAATAGGCGTCGGCCAGATCGGGATGCGGCTGCGCCAGCCACGCCGCCTCGACGAGGCGCATCGAACGCCGCACCTGATGCGCTTCGCTCTCGAACTTGCTCGCCAGCACCGCGGCGGGCACCAGCGTCGGCGCCAGCTTGACCGCTTCCATCACGCTCTCGCGCGCCAGGTCGCGATCGACCTTTTCGAGTTCGAGCGCGCGCGCCGTCAGCAGCACGCCGCGCTGCCTTCGATAGGTCGCCTTGTCGATCAGCCCGGCCGATTGGTTGTTGTCGAGGATCTTCAGCGCGCCGGCCCAGTCGCCCTTGGCGCAGCAGAAGCCGAGCACGGCGTGCGAGGCCCAGGACGACGACGGCGACAATTTCAGCGCTTCCTCGGCGAGCATGACGGCAGCGACGGGATCGTCGGCGCGCTGCGCCTCGATGAAGAGGCCGCGCAAGCCGAGCAGTCGCGTGTCTTCACGCTCGGCCATCGCGCGGAAGGCGCGCTGCGCACCCTCGCGGTCGCCGTCGAGCTGCGCCGATTGTGCGTGCAGCAATAGCGCCAGCGGATCGTGCGCGGCATGCTTGCGGGCGGCATCGGCGTGCATGCGGGCGGCGGAGGAATCGCCGTGCCCGATCGCCAGCAGTCCTTGCGTGATCGCATGCCGGCCGCGGGCCTGGCGGCGTTCGCGCCGGTTGCGGCGGAGACGCTGCGGCGTGCGCCACAGTCCGCGCAGGATCGCCCACATCATCATCGCTGCGACGATGACGATGCCGAGCACCAGCACGAACACCGGCAGCGTCATCTGCGCGCGATAGCCGCCCCAGGACAACGCGACATCGCCGGTCTGCTCGGCAATCCAGGCTGCGCCGGCCGCACCGAGCGCAATCAACAACAGAAACAGAATGATCCGGATCATTGAAATCCTTATTCCGACGGTTTGGCCAGCACAGCCATGGCCTCGGCCGCAAATTGACGGGATGCGGCCAGCGCGGCGTCGCGCGCGTCGGCCCGCTCGATCCAGGATTGCGCCGCGGCGCGATCAGCCGGCTCCAGCGTTTTCAATTCTCGCCGTGCCTCGTTGAAATCGTTGCGCAGAGCCGCCGCCGTGATCCGCGCCACCACGGCGCCGCGATCCGTGCCGGCGGTATCGGTGCGTTCGATCTTGACCAGTTTGGCGGCGCCCGCCTGCAGACGATCGACGATACCGGTGCCGGTCGTGGCGGTGTTCTGTTGCGAGGCAGGCATAAGCTTCGGCACCACCGCGAGCAGTTCCGTGCTCAGCTTGCCGGCGTTCGGCACGCCCTTGTCAGCGAATTGATCCAGCGGCTTCAGCGCATCGGGATTGGGTGCCAGAGCTTTCGCCGTCGAGAGCGCCACCGGATAGGGATCACCGACCCGAACCAGAACGTCGAGCAGTGCGGCGGCCAGCACCCGGCGCCACGGCATATCGTTGGCGGCCTTGGCGTCGGCTGATCTGGTGTCGGCGATCTTGCTGCCTTGTTGCGCGATCTCGGCGCCTTGCGTGCGCATCTGACTCTCGATCTTTGCGATGCGCGCATCGATCCCCGAGAGATCGGGCAACGCGGCGCCGTCGGCGCGTGGCGCGGACTTCACCTCGTTGAGCGCGGACGCCAACTTCTCGCCTTGCGCCCCCATCGCCATCAGTTCGCTGCGCAACGCCGCAACGGTTTTTTCCAGGGCCTCGGTGCGCGCGGCTGCGTTGGGATCGGAAACCCACTTGTTGACCTTCGGCTCCAGCCCGGCGACACGGGCGGAGAGAGAGTCGATGGTGGCGCTGAGTTGCGATGTTGCCGGCGCGGACGCCGGCTGAACCGGCGGCCAGCCCAGCATCCAGCCGACGCCAATCACCAGCGCGGCCGCGACCGCGCCGGAAACCGGCGCGACTACCCAAGGGGAGACGGACGGCGAAACGGGCCGCGAAGGCGGTTCGGCGGCAATGGGAGCTTCCTCAACCGGCGCTTGGGCGATCTCGGGTGCGGGTTCAGCTACGGGCTCGGGCGCCGCTTCGGCAGCACCTTTCGTCTCGCTCGACACGTCCGTTGCCTTGAGATCGATGGTCGGCGGCTCTCGCTTCGGCCGGCCCGAATCGGGCAGCGATCCAGTGTCTTCGGGCCTGTTATCGACCATCACACGGTTCCCTTGAATGGTTAGGTGCCGGAACTTTAGCAGAGTCGGGACGTCTTAGAGCATGATCCGGCGGTGGCGGCACCGGTTTTCCGATAAGACCATGCTCAGACTTAAAGATTAGGCATCAAGATGAGGGTTTCGCCCGGGGCTGCAACGCGCGGGTAAGCGCCTCGAACAGGGCATTTTCATCCGGCGACGTCGCCGCCGTCACCTGGCTCGCGCCGGCGTCCCGCAACACCGCGGCCACCGCCGCCGAAATGCAGCATTGCGGCAGCGCCAATGCCGAGATTTCGACGCCGCCGGCGCGCGCCGCCTCCAGGAATGCACGCGCGCTGCGTCGCGAGTAATGCAGCACGGCCTCGACCTCATGCGCCACGAAAGCGTCACATACCTCGCGTGGCAGGCTGGGCGCGAGCACCATCCGGTAGGTGGTCTGCGTCACGACCGTAAATCCGTTTTCGCCGAGTTCGCCGGCAAGGTCGCGCGCCAGATCGGCGCCGGCAAGGTACAGGATGGGGCTACTCTTCTTCAGTTGCTTCGATTTTGCGCCCGCCAGCACCAGATCGCGCAGCGCGCCCGCGTCGCCTTTCGACGCGATCACCTCGGCAAAGCCGGCCTCGCGCGCCGCGGCCGCGGTATTTTCTCCGACCGCAAACAGCGGCAGCCTGAGCAGCCGGCTGTCTGCCAGATGCGACGCGAGGGCGCGCAGGGCGTTGGCGCTGGTGACGATGACGGCGCCGTAGGTTGCATCCGCATCGTCCTGGAACGACACAGGCTCGAACCGCAGCATTGGCGCGCGCAAGACGTCGAATCCCCGGGCGCGAAGCGCCTTCGCCGTGGTCTCATCGTCAGGACTTGGACGCGTGACGAGAACGGCCATATTTCATATCTCCGCCAACACGATTTCGGCATTCCCAGGCGATTGCACCTTGCGACCTCGTGATGCTACGCGGTTACCGAAGCGTTGTTTTTGGCGACAGCGCAAGAATTCATCAAGGGTTCAATTTGGACAACGACAAGCCGATGCTGGTGCTGGGTATCGAGACCACCTGCGATGAAACCGCAGCCGCCGTGGTCGAGCGCCAGCGCGACGGCAGCGCCAGGATTCTGTCCAATATCGTACGCTCGCAAACATCGGAACATGCCCGTTTCGGCGGCGTGGTGCCGGAGATCGCGGCGCGCGCCCATGTCGACCTGCTCGATGGCATCGTCGGCCAGGCCATGAAGGACGCCAATGTCGGCTTTGCGCAATTGTCGGCGGTGGCGGCGGCCGCCGGCCCCGGCCTGATCGGCGGGGTGATCGTCGGCCTGACCACGGCCAAGGCGATTGCGATGGTTCATGATACGCCGTTAATTGCGGTCAATCATCTCGAGGCGCATGCGCTGACGCCACGGCTCACCTGCGCACTCGCATTTCCCTATTGCCTGTTCCTCGCCTCCGGCGGCCACACCCAGATCGTGGCTGTTGTCGGCGTCGGTCAATATGTGCGACTCGGCACCACCGTCGACGATGCGATGGGCGAAGCCTTCGACAAGGTCGCGAAGATGATGTCGCTGCCCTATCCGGGCGGGCCAGAGGTTGAGCGCGCGGCGGCACGCGGCGATGCCAAACGTTTTGCCTTTCCGCGGCCGATGCTCGGACGTCCCGATGCAAATTTTTCGCTGTCGGGATTGAAGACCGCTGTTCGTAACGAGGCCAACCGCCTGATGCCGCTGGAGCCGCAGGACGTCGACGATCTCTGCGCCGGTTTTCAGGCCGCGGTGCTGGAATCGACAGCGGACCGGCTGAGCGTGGGCTTAAGGTTGTTTCACGAACGGTTTGGTCCGCCGCGGGCGCTGGTTGCGGCCGGCGGCGTCGCCGCCAATCATGCCATCCGCGCCGCGTTGCAGAACGTTGCCGCGAAAGCGCAGACCACGTTGATCATTCCGCCGCCCGCGCTGTGCACGGATAACGGCGCGATGATCGCCTGGGCCGGCGCGGAACGGATGGCGCTCGGATTGACCGATACGCTGGATGCGCCGCCACGCGCGCGCTGGCTGCTGGATGCCAACGCTAAAGCGCCGGCCGGCTTCACCAATACCCGCGCAGGATTTTAGGTTTTCGCATGGAATGGAGACACAAAACGAGCTCTCTCTTACCTCGCCCCGCTTGCGGGGAGAGGTCGGATTGCGCAGCAATCCGGGTGAGGGGGTACCGCGCTCACCTCGTACTCGCCCGCGGAAGCACCCCCTCACCCCAACCCTCTCCCCGCAAGCGCGGGGCGAGGGAGCAAAGCTGAGGCCGTTCGATGTCATCGTTCAATTCAGTCGCGGTGATCGGTGCCGGCGCCTATGGCACGGCGCTCGCCAGCGCTGCCAGACGCGCCGGCCGCGACGTCACGCTCTATGCGCGGAGCGCCGACAGCGCCGCGCAGATGAAGGCGACGCGGCAAAATCCAAGGCTGCCCGGCGTCAGCCTCGACGGCAGCATCAACATCACCGCCGACATGGCCGCGGCAGCGCGCACCGATATCGTCCTGATCGCAACACCTGCGCAAAGCTTGCGCCAGGCTGCGATGGCGCTGGCACCGCTCCTCATGTCTTCGGCTCCCGTCGTCGCCTGCGCCAAGGGCATCGAACGCGGCACGCATCGGTTCATGACCGAGGTGATTGCCGAGGCCATACCAAATGCAATCCCTGCCATCCTATCGGGACCAAACTTCGCCGACGATGTCGCGCGCGGCCTTCCGACCGCCGTCACGTTGGCCGCAAAGGATGAGGCGCTGGCGAGCCGTCTTGTGCAGGCGCTCGGCTCATCAACCTTCCGGCCCTATCACACCACGGATGTTCGTGGTGTCGAGATCGGCGGCGCGGCCAAGAACGTGCTGGCGATCGCCGCCGGCATCGTCGTCGGCCGGCAGCTCGGCGCCTCGGCGCTGGCTGCACTCACCACGCGCGGCTTCAGCGAACTTGCGCGCCTCGGCCGCGCCTGCGGCGCGCGCAGCGAAACGCTGGCGGGCCTGTCGGGTCTCGGCGACTTGATCCTGAGCTGCTCCAGCCTGCAGTCGCGCAATTTCGCCTTCGGCATCGCGCTTGGGCGCGGCGAGCAGCCGGACCGTGGCAAGCTCGCCGAAGGCGAGTTCACCGCACCGGTCCTGATCGAACTGGCGGCTTCGCAGAATGTCGATATGCCGGTATCAAAGGCGGTAGCGGCGATCCTGGGCGGCAAGGTGACGATCGACGCGGCGATCGAGGGCCTGCTGACGCGGCCGTTCAAGGCGGAGGAATGATTTCTCCTCGTCATGCCCGCGCAAGAGCGCGAAGCGCGTCTTCGATACGTCCTTGTCGCGGGCATCCACGTCTTGGATAATAGTGTCAAAGGAAGACGTGGATGGCCGGAACAAGTCCGGCCATGACGAACAGGTGGTGGGCGTCATGAATTACTGGCTGGTGAAATCCGAACCCTCGGTCTGGTCGTGGGACCAGCAGGTCGCGAAAGGCGCAAAGGGCGAAGCCTGGACCGGCGTGCGCAACTTCACCGCCCGCCAAAACCTCGTGAACATGAAGAAGGGCGACAAGGCCTTCTTCTATCATTCCAACGAGGGCAAGGAGATCGTCGGCATCGCGGAAGTCATCAAGGAAGCCTATCCCGATCCGTCCGACAAAACCGGAAAATTCGTCTGCGTCGACATCAAGGCCGACAAGCCCTTGAAGACGCCGGTGACGATGGCCGCGATCAAGGCCGACAAGAAACTCGCCGACATGGCGCTGGTGAAATATTCGCGGCTGTCGGTGCAGCCGGTGACCGCCGACGAATGGAAGATGGTCTGCAAGATGGGCGGGCTGTAAGTAGCCCCATCGCGCACTTCCGTAGGGTGGGCAAAGCGAAGCGTGCCCACCGTTCAGTATCCCGATGTCGGTAGATGGTGGGCACGCTGCGCTTTGCCCACCCTACGGCTTCGGCGTTACGCCGCCGCCGCCGTCACCACCTGCGCCAGCAGCGCCTCGCGCTTGGCTTGCGTGCGGTAGCCCTTCATCGTCGCGGCGAAGCGTTCGAGGATGCCGTCTTCGAAAGCAGTGACGATGGTGTCGTGGACGTAGCTCTTGCGGCAGATCGCCGGCGTGTTCGACAGTTCGTCGGCAGCGGCGCGCACCGCATCCAGCACCTGCTTCTTGCGGCCGCGGGCGCTTGCCGCCGGCGAAATCCGCGACAGCGATTCCAGCACCACGGCCGAGGCCATCAGGGTGCGAAAATCCTTCAGCGAAATCTTGATGCCGGCAATCTCGCGCAGGAACGCATTCACCGTCGTGGTCGAGACGGTGCGGACGGTGTCGGAATTGTCGCGGTATTGGAACATGCGCTTGCCCGGCACGGTGCGCAAAATGCCGATGGCGCGCACGAGTTTCGCGGCGTCGCATTCCTTGCGCACGGCCTTGCCGCCCTTGGCCTTGAAGGTCAGGACGAAGCAATCGTCTTCCAGCGTGACGTTGGATTTCAGCATCGTGGTGGCGCCGCGGGTGCCGTTGAGGCGGGCGTAGGATTCGTTGCCCGGGCGGATCGCGGTGCGCGCGATCAGCTCGATCACCGCGGAGAGCGCGAATTCGCGTGTCGGCTCGTCGCCGGACAGGAACGCCGAGACTTTTCGACGGATCTTCGGCAACGCCGCCACCAGCCGCGCCAGGCGGTGCGCCTTGCGCTGCTCGCGGACCTTTTCCCAATCGGCGTGATAACGGTACTGCAGCCGTCCTGCCGCATCGATGCCGACGGCCTGCAGATGCGAAGAAGGATCGGCCGAATAGCGGACGTCGCGATAGGCCGGCGGCACCGCCATCGAATGCAGGCGGCGGATGGTGCCGGCGTGACGGATCTGCGTGCCGTTGGCGCGATGGAATGAATAGCCCTTGCCGCGCTTGACGCGGCGGATGGTCAGCCCGTTCTGATCGCCAAGTTTGAGGCCGAGCTCCTGGGCCAGCTCTTCGACGGAGGTCTTGGCGACGATGTGCGGCTTTGCCGCGGATGACTTGGCAGTTTCCCTGACCGGTTCCTTCGGCAGTTGCCCAAGCGCTTGCGCCAGTGCGACGGCGGGATCGGCGGAAACGGGCCGCGTAGCCTCGAAACTCTGCTGATCCATCATGTCCGTTGTCGCCTTGCTCCGCCTGTTTCGCCGGTAATGCCCGTTGTTGTGGCTTGGTTCCGGTGAGCCGTCCGGCCCCGGGGTGGCCATTTAGGGGGTAACGAACCACTTGGCGAGTCCCGATTCCGTCATTGACGGTTATTGGATACCTTTCATGGGAGCCATTCCGGTGATAACGTTGATTTCGCCCTGAGGGTGGTCGCGAAAATTGGTCGGAATTTGATCCGCGGCAAGGCAGGGAACCGGCTGACCGACCAAGGTCGCAGACGTTCCGCCTTGTCCGGGCATCGCCCCGCGACGCATAATCGCTGCAACAATTCAGGACGATTGCGGCCGCCCGACGTGTGCGGCGGCAATGAGTGGGAGGGAAAGATGTCCGAGAAGATTTACGACGTATCAGCCGATTGGGCCAAACGCGCCTTTGTCACCGATGCCAAGTACCGCGAAATGTACGCCCGCTCGGTCTCGGACCCCAACGGTTTCTGGGCCGAACAGGCCAAGCGGGTGGACTGGATCAAGCCGCCCCACAAAATCGAAAACGTCTCCTTCGCCCCCGGCAACATCTCGATCAAATGGTTCGAGGATGGCGTCCTCAACGCCGCCTGGAACTGCATCGACCGTCATCTGGACAAGCGCGGCCACCAGACCGCGATCATCTGGGAAGGCGACGATCCCTCGCAGTCCAAGCACATCACCTACCGCCAGCTGCACGACGAAGTCTGCAAGATGGCCAACATCCTGCGCACAAGGAACGTCAAGAAGGGCGACCGCGTCACGATCTATCTGCCGATGATCCCGGAAGCGGCCTATGCGATGCTGGCCTGCGCGCGGATCGGCGCCATTCATTCGGTGGTGTTCGCGGGCTTCTCGCCCGACAGCCTCGCCCAGCGTATCACCGATTGCCAGTCCAAGGTCATCATCACCGCCGACGAGGGACTGCGCGGCGGCAAGAAGGTGCCGCTGAAGGCCAATGTCGATGCGGCGGTTGCCAAAGCCGGCGGCGTCGATTGGGTCGTCGTGGTCAAGCGCACCGGTGCAGCCGTCGACATGAATCCGTCGCGCGATTTCTGGTATCACGAAGCGGCTGCGATGGTGACGACCGAATGCCCGGTCGAGCACATGCACGCGGAAGACCCGCTGTTCATTCTCTACACATCAGGCTCCACCGGCCAGCCGAAGGGCGTGCTGCACACCACCGGCGGCTATCTCGTATTCGCGTCGCTGACGCACCAATACGTGTTCGATTATCACGACGGTGACATCTACTGGTGCACCGCCGACGTCGGCTGGGTCACCGGCCACAGCTATATTCTGTATGGACCGCTGGCGAACGGTGCGACCACGCTGATGTTCGAAGGCGTGCCGAATTATCCGGATAATTCCCGCTTCTGGAACGTCATCGACAAGCACAACGTCAACATCTTCTACACCGCACCGACTGCGATTCGCGCGCTGATGCAGGCCGGCGATGCGCCGGTGCAGAAGACCTCGCGCAAGAGCCTGCGCCTGCTCGGCTCGGTGGGCGAGCCGATCAATCCGGAAGCATGGGAATGGTATCACCGCGTCGTCGGCGACGGCCGCTGCCCGATCGTCGACACCTGGTGGCAGACCGAGACCGGCGGCATCCTGATCACGCCGCTGCCGGGCGCGACAAAACTCAAGCCGGGTTCGGCGACGCGGCCGTTCTTCGGCGTGGTGCCTGAGATCGTCGACGCCGACGGCAAGGTGCTGGAAGGCGAAACGTCAGGCAATCTCTGCCTCGCCAAATCCTGGCCGGGTCAGATGCGCACGGTCTATGGCGATCACGCTCGTTTCGAGCAGACCTATTTCTCGACCTACAAGGGCAAGTATTTTACCGGCGACGGCTGCCGCCGGGATGCCGACGGCTATTACTGGATCACCGGCCGCGTCGATGACGTCATCAACGTCTCCGGCCACCGCATGGGCACCGCCGAGGTCGAGAGCTCGCTGGTCGCGCATGCCAAGGTGTCGGAAGCCGCCGTCGTGGGCTACCCCCACGACATCAAGGGCCAGGGCATCTACGCCTATGTGACGCTGATGGCCGGCACCGAGCCGACCGAGGAGTTGCGGAAAGAGCTGGTCGCCTGGGTGCGCAAGGACATCGGGCCGATCGCCTCCCCCGACCAGATCCAGTTCGCCCCGGGCCTGCCGAAAACCCGCTCCGGCAAGATCATGCGCCGCATCCTGCGCAAGATCGCCGAGGACGAGCCGTCGAGCCTCGGCGACACCTCGACCCTCGCCGACCCCGCCGTGGTCGACGATCTCGTCAAGAACCGGCAGAACAAGAAGGGCGCACCGGCATAGGGCTATCGCACCCCCCGCATCGTCATGGCCGGGCATAGCCGTCCGAAGGACGGCGTCGCTTCCGCTCGCCTGGGCCCGGCCATCCACGTCTTGGCCTGCAAAGGAAGGTGTGGATTCCCCGGGATGACGGGTTTGTGGGACTGATTCCGGCACACCGAAGCAGCAGATCCTGCCGGAAATTCCCATCGCTCACGCGCTTGTCAGTGGCGAGCCCGCCTCAGTGGGCTTTTCGCTGCCATGTGTTGTTTTCCGGTTATTTACTTTATTTCCAACATTTCCTTTGTTCCGCCAGTCGAAATCAGTCTCGAGGGCCGGCGTTGAAACCAGCCGGTCAGTTCGCGCGACTAAACTGAAGGCCGCGCACGCGAGACAGCGGGCCGTCAAGACTTGAAAGGATAGTTGAGGGTCCCCGAGAGGGCGGGCAGAGTGGAGCTGGGAAATGTTTACGAGAATTGCGGTGGCGTTGGCCGCCACCATGGCTGCGGGCATTGCGATGTCGTCGGCGGCGCAAGCGCGGCCGGAACTGGTTGCCATCAGCGACGATTACGCGCCGGGTACGATCGTCGTGAAAACCCATGAGCGGCGTCTCTACCTCGTTCTCGAATCCGGCCGCGCGATGCGCTATCCGGTCGGCGTCGGCAAGGCCGGCAAGCAATGGTCGGGCACCACCAAGATCGACGGCAAATATCTCAACCCGGCCTGGGCGCCGCCGAGCGAAGTCAAGCGCGACAAGCCTGACATGCCGGACGTCATTCCCGGCGGCTCGCCGCGCAACCCGATGGGCGTTGCGGCGATGACGCTGGCCGGCGGCGAATACGCCATTCACGGCACCAACGTGCCAGGCTCAATCGGCGGTTTCGTTTCCTACGGCTGCATCCGCATGCTCAACGACGACATCGCCGACCTCTATCAACGCGTGCCGGTCGGAACGACCGTGACTGTCACACGTTGATCTTCGGATCAGATTGAAACAAGAGCCGCGCGATTGCGCGGCTCTTTCATTTCATTTGGATAATGGCTGGCTTGCGGTCGCGCACCAGCCGTTGCGGTGGCCGCCGCCATAGCTGCGCGCATGGCCTGCGGCGAGCATGGCCGTCGATACGTTCCCGGTGCGCCTCGTCGCGGCGTCGGCCACGACCCGGCCGCTATATTTGTCCGGCCCGATATTGAAGATCGTGACATCGCCCTCGCGCAGCAGCGCGCGCAGGGCATCGGTCGCAGCTTCCGCCATCTGCAGCTCCTGCGGACACGACGCCTTCAATTCGGGAGCATCGATACCGCGCAGCCGTATGCGCGTAGTCGGTTCGAGGCCGGGCGACAAATGCACCCGCGCCTCGAACGTGTCGCCGTCGATGGCGCGGATGACATCGACGGGGTGACGCATGTCAGGACTTCCAGCCCGCTTCCAGACCAGCTCGGCGTCGCGCGCCGCCTGGCTGTCGGTGAGATCAGGCAACGCTCGCCGCACCCAGTCCCGCACCGGCAGCATCGACACCGCCGCCACGCACAGCACGAACACCCACGGCAGGGCGGCCGCAAACCAGCGCCGCGAGGGACCCCGGCGCGAGGCCCGGTATGCGTTCATTCTCTCGTAGGGGGACATATTTCGACTAAGGGCTGAGTCGCCTCTTCCGGCAAGACCCTCAGGCGATCAAAAATCCGACGCGATCCCTTTGCGCTCCCAATCGCCATAGCGGGTCGGTTCCGGGCCCTTCGGTCCCTGGAATTCCTTCTGCAGCGTCGTTGCATTGGCCTCGGCAGCCTTGCGGCGCGCTTCGGCCTCGGCGAGCGCGCGCTCGGCCGCGGGCGTCAGCTTCTTGCGTTCCGCGACAGGTGCGGAAGATGAAGAATTGTCGGTCATCGCAACTCATCCATAGCATGGGATGGGCGCACAGATGACATCACATTCGCAAAATTGTCTGTGGCGATTCTTACATTTGGCATATTCGCATGCCAAAGGAACCTCCCATCCATTGGCATGAGCCGAACCTTTCCGCCTTCCGAGACATTGCTGCTGCATGCCCCCGTCAAGATTCGCAGTACCTTCAGAAGTGCCCGGCCTCGCAGCGCGGCGCATCGCGGCTGACATTCTCGACGGCGTGCTGCACAAGCATCGCACCCTCGACGACCAGCTCGACGGCGCCGGCGCGCATCCCGGCCTGAAGACACTCGCCGATCGCGACCGCGCTTTGATGCGGCGGCTGGTGGCGACGATCCTGCGGCGGCTCGGCACGCTCGGCCATTTGCTGTCGCGCCTGCTCGATCGCGGCATCCCGACGGACGCGCCGCGCGCGCAGAGCGCGCTGCTGATCGGAGCGGCGCAGATTCTCTGGATGGACGTACCCGATCACGCCGCCGTCGATCTTTCGGTGCGGCTGGTGCAATCGGATCGGCGCGCCGCGAAATATGCCGGCCTCGTCAACGCCGTGTTGCGCCGCTGCGCCCGCGAGGGACAACCGCTGATCGAGGAAGTCAAATCGCAGACGCTGGACATTCCGCCGTGGCTGCTCGCGCGCTGGATCGGTGCCTATGGCGAGAGCACTGCGCGAGAGATGGCGCGCGCCATCGGCCACGAGCCGTCACTCGACATCACCGTGAAGGCCGACGCGCCGCAATGGGCGAACCGTCTGCATGGCGAAACCTTGCCGACCGGAACGGTGCGCACGCTGTTGCAGGGTGCGGTGACCATGCTGCCTGGTTTCTCCGAGGGACAATGGTGGGTGCAGGACGCCGCCGCTGCGCTGCCGGCGCGGTTGTTTGGCGACGTCGGCGGCAAGACCATTGTCGACCTCTGCGCCGCGCCTGGCGGCAAGACCGCACAGCTCGTGCAGGCCGGCGCGCGCGTCACCGCAGTCGATCGCTCGCCGGCGCGCATGGCGCGGCTGCGCGACAATCTGGCGCGGCTTTCGCTGCAGGCCGATGACGTCGTGACCGATGCCGCCGAGTGGCAGGGCCCCGGCAATGGCGGCTTCGACGGCGTGCTGGTGGATGCGCCCTGCACCTCCACCGGCACCATCCGTCGTCACCCTGACGTCGCCTGGCTGCGTCAGGAAACCGATATCGCGACGCTGTCGGCATTGCAGAAGCGGCTGTTGCAACGGGCGGTCGCACTGCTCAAGCCGGGCGGAACGCTGGTCTATTGCACCTGTTCGCTGGAGCCCGAGGAAGGCGAGCAGGCGGTCGCGTCCCTGCTGGCAGCCGAACCGGGCGTGCGCCGGGTCCCGATCGAGACGGGCGAGGTCGCAGGCTTGAGCGAAATCGTCACCGCGTCAGGCGATTTGCGCACCCTGCCCTTCCATTTGCCCCATCCCGACCCCCGGCTCGGCGGGATGGATGGATTTTACGCGGCACGTCTGGTTAAAACCTGATTTTCGCCCAGAATCTCCCGGCCTTCGGGTGATTCGTCTGTGTTCAAGATGGTGTCATACCGGCGTTTCCGGATTAAAAGGATTCGCCAGAATACCCCTCCCTCCCTAAGCCCAAGGCACGGCGTGTCGGTCGCTCAACGCAGACGCATCTCGACGCTTATCATGAGCCGCTCGGCGCGGACCGTGATCGCGCGCGCGACCGGCGCGACGGTGGCAGTGTCGCGGCTGTGGCCCGGCCGCGCCGACCGGCTGATCATCGCGCCACATGACCTGCGTACCGCCGACGCCACCCGCGCCGCCGAAATCTATGCCGGCCGCTTCGTGTTCGCCGGCAAGATCGTGACCTGCCACGGCCGCTCGATCTTCGACCTCGAGCCGCCGTCGGAAGATTGGGAAGTCGCCCTGCTCGGCTTCGGCTGGCTGCGCCACTTGCGCGCCGCCGACACCGCGCTGACCCGCGCCAATGCCCGCTCGCTGGTCGATGACTGGATCTCGAATCCGGGACGCCGGCGGCCGCTCGAACGCCGCCCCGACGTGCTGGCGCGGCGCGTTATCTCGCTGTTGTCGCAGGCGCCGCTGGTGCTCGGCGACACCGACGGAAAGTTCTATCGCAAATATCTGCGCGGGCTGACCCGCGAGATCCGCTATCTGCGCTACACGACGCTCGACATCGCCGACGGCGTGCCGCGGCTGCAGGTTTTGATCGCGCTGTGCTACGCCTCGCTGTGCCTTGCCAACCAGGCGCGGAACATCCGCTCCGCGACGCGCCGGTTGTCCGACGAATTGCAGCGGCAGATCCTGCCCGACGGCGGACATATCTCGCGCAACCCCGGCGCGCTGGTCGAACTGCTCAGCGATCTCTTGCCGCTGCGCCAGACCTTTGCGGCCCGCAACATCGCGCCGCCGCCGGCGCTGCTCAATGCGATCGACCGCATGATGCCGATGCTGCGCTTCTTCCGCCACGGCGACGGCAGCTTTGCGCTGTTCAACGGCATGAGCAACGCGCCCTCGGACCTGGTGGCGACGCTGCTCGCCTATGACGATACCCATGGCGTGCCGATGGCGAACATGCCGCATACCGGCTTCCAGCGTCTCGATGCCGGCACCACGACAGTCATCATCGACACCGGCCCGCCGCCGCCGCCGAACGTCAGCCAGGAAGCGCATGCCGGCTGTCTCTCGTTCGAATTGTCGTCCGGACCGAGCCGGATCGTCATCAATTGCGGTATGCCCTCCACCGGCCGGGACAATTGGCGCACCTTTGCGCGCAGCACGGCGGCGCATTCGACCCTGACCTATCACGATACATCCTCATGCCAGTTCGTCGAGCTGTCGGCGATGAAGAAGCTGCTGCAAGGCGCGCCTGTCGTCAGCGGTCCGGCCAATGTAGAAAGCTACCGCGAGGCGATGGCGGACGGCGATCTCCTGACTACTTCGCATGACGGCTATCTCGGCCGGTTCGGCGCCCTGCATCGCCGCGTGCTGATGATTTCCCATGACGGTGCAAGGCTCGACGGCGAGGACACGGTCTCGCCGGCGCCGGGCGGCCGCATCAAGGGCGCCGAGTCCGATTTTGCGCTGCGGTTTCACCTGCATCCTGCGGTAAAGGCCAGCCGTCTGAGCGATGCGCGCGGCGTGATGCTGGTATTGCCCAACCGCGACGTCTGGACCTTCGAGGCGCTCGACGACAAGGTCGACCTCGAGGACAGTGTATTTCTCGCCGGTAATGACGGCCCCCGCCGCACCGCCCAGATCGTGATCCGCCAGGATTCCCGCCACGCCTCCTCGATCCGCTGGAGCTTTGTCCGCTCATCGACGACGGCTGCCGGCACCAACGCCCGCCGCAATGCGCGGCGCGAGCCGGAACTGCCGCTCTAGAGTCTCCTGCAGAGACGGCAATCTGCGCCCATTGTGAACCTCGCCAAAAGCTGCTAACCAGCGCGCTCTCGCGCGACTGGCGACTTTGGATGGAGCACCATCGGGAAGCGCGAGAGTAATCGCCGCGCGCCTGGGCATAAGCATCCCCTAACAAAGGACCTTGCCCATGACTGATACGACCCGCCGCGTCACCCGCGCTCTATTATCCGTTTCCGACAAGACCGGCCTGATCGAATTCGCCAAGGTACTCGCTGGCCATGGCGTCGAGCTCGTCTCCACCGGCGGCACTGCAAAGGCAATCGCGGCAGCCGGACTGAAGGTTAAGGACGTCTCCGAACTCACCGGCTTTCCCGAAATGATGGATGGCCGGGTCAAGACGCTTCATCCGAAGGTGCATGGCGGCCTGCTCGCGATCCGCGACAACAAGGAACATGCTGAGGCGATGAAGTCGCACGGCATCGCGCCGATTGATCTGCTCGTCGTCAATCTCTACCCGTTCGAGGCGACCGTCGACAAAGGCGCGGGCTATGAGGACTGCATCGAGAATATCGACATCGGCGGTCCAGCAATGATCCGCGCGGCGGCGAAGAACCATGACGATGTCGCGGTGGTCGTCGAGGCGCAGGATTATCAGGCCGTGCTCGACGAACTCGCCGCCAACAAGGGCGCAACCACGCTGCCGCTGCGTCGCCGCCTCGCCGCCAAAGCCTATGCCCGCACCGCAGCCTATGACGCCGCGATCTCGAACTGGTTCGCTGTCCAGCTCAACGACAACGCGCCCGATTTCCGCGCCTTCGGCGGCAGGCTGATCCAGTCGCTGCGCTATGGAGAAAACCCGCACCAGACCGCAGCGTTCTATGCAACGCCCGAGAAGCGGCCGGGCGTCTCGACCGCACGGCAGTTGCAGGGCAAGGAGCTCTCCTACAACAACATCAACGACACCGATGCCGCCTATGAATGCATCGGCGAGTTCGATCCCGCGCGTACCGCGGCCTGCGTCATCGTCAAGCACGCCAACCCCTGCGGCGTCGCCGAAGGGCCCGATCTCATCACCGCCTATCGCCGCGCACTCACCTGCGATTCCACATCCGCCTTCGGCGGCATCGTGGCCCTCAACCGCACGCTCGATGCGGAATCGGCCCGCGCCATCACCGAGATCTTCACCGAAGTGATCATCGCGCCTGACGCCACAGAAGAAGCGATCAAGATCGTTGCAGCCAAGAAAAACCTTCGGCTGCTGCTAGCCGGCGGACTGCCCGACCCGCGCAGCGTGGGTTTGACGGCTAAGACAGTGGCCGGCGGTCTCCTTGTTCAGAGCCGCGACAACGCCGTGATCGATGACATGAACCTGAAGGTCGCGACCAAGCGCGCGCCAACCGAGGCTGAGCTGCGCGATCTCAAATTCGCCTTCCGCGTCGCCAAGCACGTCAAGTCGAACACCATCATCTACGCCAGGGATCTCGCCACCGTCGGCATCGGCGCCGGCCAGATGAGCCGGGTCGACTCCGCGCGCATCGCCGCCCGCAAGGCGCTGGACGCCGCGGCCGAACTCAAGCTCGCCGAGCCGCTGACCAAGGGCTCCGTCGTTGCATCGGACGCCTTCTTCCCCTTCGCCGACGGCATGCTGGCCTGCATCGAGGCCGGCGCGACGGCCGTGATCCAGCCCGGCGGCTCGATGCGCGACGAGGAAGTGATCAAGGCCGCGGACGACCACGGCATCGCCATGGTGTTCACGGGCACCAGGCATTTCAGGCATTGATCGACTAACGCACCCGTCGTCATTGCCTGCGACAAACGCGAAGCGTTTGCGCAAGGGAGCGAAGCGTCCATGTCTCCGCTTGTGGCGCAATGGATTGCTTCGCTTCGCTCGCAATGACGAACTGAGAGCCGTAGATGGGGTAACGGGCCCCGGTCCACCCTCCAGGCAAGCCGCGCTTGCTACGGCGGTGTTGGGTGGCGCGCTTCGCGCGACCTGCCTGGAAGGCGGGCGGTCGTCCCTCACATTGATGGTGTT